>SKJM01000463.1 GCA_007122045.1 Planctomycetales bacterium
GAACTGGTCAGACTTATGAAGCCGGAGGAAGTGCCGAACGAGGTGCGTGACATGCTGGATGGCATCGTGGCTGTGGCGCAGAAGTCGAAACCGAAGCGGCAATAGTAGAGGCCGCCAGCCAGATGGCCTTGCTGGATACGCGGCACCTGATGGCGTGAAGATAGTACCATGGCACGCGGACTATTCATCACCGGCACCGATACGGAAGTGGGCAAGACGTACGTCGCCGCGTTGCTGGCGGCCGAACTTGCGGCCGCCGGCTGCCGCGTGGGCGTGTACAAGCCGGCGGCGAGCGGATGCACGGTCGCGCCGGGCGATGGCACGCTCCCGCCCGGCACGCTCGTTTCCGACGACGCGGTGGCCGTGTGGGAGGCGGCGGGCCGGCCGGGCGAACTCGACCGCGTTTGCCCGCAACGCTTCGCTGCCCCGCTGGCCCCGCACCTGGCCGCCCGGGCCGAAGGCAAGCCGTTCGACGCGGAATTGCTCCGCACCGGGCTCGACTACTGGACCGCCCAGAGCGACTTCGTCCTGGTGGAAGGCGCCGGCGGGCTGCTCTGCCCGCTGGGCGCCGGCGAACTGATGGCCGACCTGGCCGCCGACTGCGGTTTTCCCCTGCTGATCGTCGCCCGCAACGCCCTGGGCACCATCAACCACACGCTCCTGACCGTCGAGGCGGCCGAGCGCCGCCGCCTGCCCGTCGCCGGCATCATCCTCAACACCCCCGTGTCCCGCCCGAACGACCCGAGCGTCGCCGGCAACCCGGAAGAAATCCGTGTACATTGTTCGCACCCCATCCTCGGCGAAGTGTCCCACGGCGGCCCGCTGCCTGAAAGCGTGCGGCGTTGGGTGCGGGACATGACGAGCGGATAGCCAACCGCAGTTTCATACCGGCGCACCTGCTGGGGCGTCATGGCGGCGAAGGGCGTTTCCGGGCCTTCGGCCGGGGTGGCCGGGGACGAAAGCAGCATGGCACCAGCGAAAACCGAGACCGCCATGTCGCGGCAGGAGAGCGTGAAGGGTTTCATAACCGGCCTTTCGTCGGGTGAGGATTGTGCCCCGTCGTGCCGTCGCCGGCCGGGCGAGTGAACGCCGGGCATCGGATGGAAGCATACCACACTCGGCCGCGCCGTCGTAAGATGTAGACATGGAACCGACATACGAACTCGACGTGGTGGTAGTGGGCGGCGGTCACGCGGGCACCGAAGCAGCACTGGCGGCGGCGCGCATGGGCGCGCGGACCGCGCTGTTGACCGACAATCTCGATACCGTCGCGCAGATGAGCTGCAACCCGGCCGTCGGCGGGGTAGGCAAGGGCCATATCGTCCGCGAAATCGACGCCTTGGGCGGGGTCATGGGCCGGGCGGCCGACCGGACCGGCATCCAGTTCCGCGTGCTCAACCGCCGCAAGGGGCCGGCCATGCACGGCCCCCGAGCCCAGGCCGACAAGGCCGCCTACCGCCAGGAGGTCAAACGCCTCTGCGAGGCGCAGCCGAACCTCACCCTGCGGCAAGAGTCGGTCGTGGACCTGCTGGCCGAAGGACCCGCCGACGCCCCGCATATGGCCGGGGTGCGCGTGACGGGCGGGGCCGTGTACCGGGCCCGGGCCGTCGTGCTGTGCTCCGGCACATTCATGCAGGGGATGCTGCACGTGGGCGAAAACGCCTTGCCCGGCGGCCGGATGGGCGAGCCCGCCACGAGCGGCATCAGCGGGGCGCTCCGCCGGCTGGGACTCACCCTGGCCCGATTCAAGACCTGCACGCCGCCCCGGGTGAACGGCCGGACGATCGACTTCGACCGGACCGAGCCCCAGCCGGGCGACGCGCGGCCCCAGCCATTTTCGTTTCTCACCGGGCAGATCGACTGCGAGCAATTGCCCTGTTCCATCACCTACACCAACGAGGCCGTCCACGCGCTGATCCGCGCGAACCTCCACCGCGCCCCCATGCATACCGGGTCCATTCGGTCGGCCGAGCCGCGGTACTGCCCCTCGGTCGAGACCAAGATCGTCCGGTTCCCGGAGAAGACGCGGCACCAAATCTTCCTCGAACCGGAAGGACGAACCACCCATGAGTACTACCTCAATGGCCTGCCCACGAGTTTGCCCCGCGACGTGCAGGAGGGCATCCTCCGCCATATCCCCGGATTGGAGCATGCGGCGATTCTCCGCTACGGCTATGCCATCGAGTACGACTACGTGCCGCCGCAACAGCTCTTCCGCCGGCTCGAAACCAAGCGCGTCGGAGGCTTGTATCTGGCCGGGCAGGTCAACGGGACCACCGGCTACGAGGAGGCCGCCGGCCAGGGCCTCCTCGCCGGCGCGAACGCGGCCCTGGCGCTGCAAGGCAAGCCGCCGCTGGTGCTCGGCCGCGACCAGGCCTACCTCGGCGTGATGATCGACGACCTCGTCACCCGCGGCGTCGACGAACCCTACCGCATGTTCACCAGCCGGGCCGAGTATCGGCTCCTGCTGCGGCACGACAACGCCGACCGACGGTTGACCCCCTTGGGGCGGGGCCTCGGGCTGGTTGGCGACGAGCGTTGGAACCGCTTCCGGGAGAAGCAGGCCGAGATCGAGCGGGCCAGCCGGCTGCTCGGCCAATTACGAATCGGCCCGCTCACCCTGGAGCAGCACCTCCGCCGGCCGGAGACCTTGTGGTCGGACCTGGCGGCGCGCCATCCGGCGCTGGGGGAGGTTTCGGCCGAGACGGCAGCGACGCTAACCAGCGACGCGAAGTATGCGGGCTACCTGGTCCGGCAGGAGGCCGAGATCGCCCGGCAACGTCGCTTCGCCGAGCGGGGCATCCCCCCCGACTTCGACTATACGGCGGTAAGCCATCTGCGGGCCGAAGCGCGGGAGCAACTCGGCCGGGTGCGTCCGGGCGACCTCGCCCAGGCCGGCCGGATTCCGGGGATCACCCCGGCGGACCTTTCGGTGCTGATGTTACACCTTCAAAACCGGGGCGGAGGGCAAACCCAGGGGGTATAATTACGGCCCAAAGAGGGCATACCGAAGCCGCTGGCGGACGCTCCCGGCCGGGAAAAAACGGCCAGGTGAATTGCGATTGTTCCGTAAACTCTTCCGCGGTAAAGCTTTGCGGAAGATGGAATCGCCTTGACTGGCAC
The DNA here is from genome assembly GCA_007122045.1 of Planctomycetales bacterium. Lineage (GTDB taxonomy): Bacteria > Planctomycetota > Planctomycetia > Pirellulales > Thermoguttaceae > PWXP01. The sequence continues at coordinate 3,124 of SKJM01000463.1, forward strand.
GGAAAGATAGCTATAATTAGGGCTATGTGGCAAGTTCGGTAATGTCGGCAGAACCGGATAGGCCTGCTGTTTGCACACAGCGAAATAGAGTAACGAGTCTGCGTATCCCGCGGGCTCAGGGCGAATTGACAGCCGATTCAAGCACGGAGGACCAGGAACCCGAGAGGCTCGCCGACGGCGTTCCCGGGTTTCGCTACCACCAGCCTCGGCAGGGCTGGGCAAGAGGGACGGTGAACATGAAAACGGTGTTTACAACCGGCGAGGCGGCCAAGATCTGCAAGGTCAGCCAGCAGACGATCATCCGCTGTTTCGACTCCGGCCAGTTGAAGGGGTTCCGCGTGCCGGGCAGTCGCTTCCGGCGCATCCCGCGCGAGCAGCTCTACCTGTTCATGCGCGACAACGGCATCCCCACCGACGCCCTGGAAAGCGGCAAGCGGAAGATCCTCATCGTCGACGACGACGAGGAACTGGTCGAACTGATTACCGACGTCCTCGAACGCGACGGCCGATTCGAAGTCCGCTCGGTCAACAACGGGTTCGACGCTGGCATGATGGTCAAGGAGTATCGCCCCGACCTGATCGTCCTCGACGTCATGCTGCCCGACATCAACGGCAAGGAAGTGTGCCAACGGGTCCGTAGCGACTCCAGCATGGACGACGTGCACATCATTTGCATCTCGGGCATGGTCGAAGAGGACAAGGTGCATGAATTGAAGGCGGCCGGCGCGAACGACTTCATGCACAAACCGTTCGAGGTCGAGAAGCTGGTCGAGCGGATGTGCGCGATGCTCGATATCGAAGTCGGCTCGGCGGCCTAGCCGTGCGACCCGCGTGGGCTCAGGAACGGCCCTCCCGTTGGGGTGCGCGCTTGAGCGCGCCCACCCGGCGCGAGCCGGATCCGGCACGCTAAAGCGTGAACTCCAACAAGGCGACAGGGTGTCTGCCGCAAGCCTGTTTCTGTATCCGACCCCAGCCGGCACACAACATGACCTCGGAATTCTGGTCGTCATGCCGGCGCCGGTACGGCGAGGAGGCGACGGCCGAGCTTCGCGCCGCGTTCGACGCGGCTCTGGAGGCCGAGAAGCTCGAGGCCCTGGCCGAGTTCGCGGCCGGCGCGGGCCACGAAATCAACAACCCGCTCACGGTCATCTCCGGCCGAGCGCAGTTGCTGCTGCGCGACGAGACCGACCCGGAGCGGCGCCGCACGCTGGCGCTGATCCGCGCCCAGGCGGTGCGCGTCCATGAAATGATCGCCGACATGCGGCTTTTCGCCCGGCCGCCGGAGCCGGAGCGGGAGCCCGTCGACGTGGGAGCCCTCCTCGGCCGGGTGGCGGAGGAACTCGGCGCCGAGTACGCCCGCCAGGACATCGCCGTTGCCTTCCCCGGCCAACCCGGCGATGCGTGGCTCGATGCCGACCCCGTCCAGGTCCACGTTGCCCTTCGAGCCCTCTGCCGCAACGCGGCCGAGGCCATCGGCCGCGGGGGCCGCATCGAGTTGGAACTGAGAACCGAGCCGGAGGAAATCCGCATCCTGGTGCGCGACACCGGCCCGGGCATATCGCCGGAGGAGCGCCGCCACATCTTCGACCCGTTCTACTCGGCGCGCCAGGCGGGGCGGGGGCTGGGCCTCGGGCTGTCGAAAGCCTGGCGGATCGTCACCGGCCACGGCGGCCGCATCGAGGTAAACAGCGAGCCCGGCCACGGCGCCACCTTCACCCTCCAATTCCCGCGCCGCGGGTAGCTGCAACCTCAGTTCCCATCTTCCAACGCTCCGAGCCGGCGCCGCAGCCGCCACATGGCGCGGACGATGCCGGGCAGCACGCCGGCAAGGCTCAGATGCCCGCCGGGGATCTCCGTCCAATCCACCGGGACTTCCGTAATCCGGTAGCCTCGCCGGTGGGCCAGGGCGAGCAGTTCGAGGTCGAACAGGTAGCCCGGTTCGGAAGTGCGTTGGAACAGGTCGCGGGCCGCCTCGCGGCGGAACATCTTGAAGCCGCATTGGGTATCGCGCACCGGTATGCGAAGCCACCATCGGGCCCAGGCCGCGAAGAGCCTGCCGGCCAATCCGCGCACCAGGGCGCGGCGGCGGCGGGCGCCGGGCGCGGCCAGCAGCCTGGAGCCGATCGCCAGATCGGCGCCGGACTCCAGGGCGGCGTGAAGCTTCACTTCCTCGGCAATGGGCGTAGCGCCGTCGGCGTCGGCAAAGAGCAGCCGCTCGCCGTCGGCGGCCAACATGCCCGTCCGAACGGCGGCGCCCTTGCCGTGGTTGACCGGGTGAGAAATCAGGCGCAGGGCCGGCCAACCGGCCCGCCACGCCTCGACCACGGCCCCCAGCCCGTCGCGGCTGCCGTCGTCCACCACAATCACCTCGTGCGCGCCGGGGTACCGCGCTTCCAGGTATTGCTTCACTTCGCCAAGGTAGGGGGGTAACCGGTCGGCTTCGTTGAAGGCGGGCAGGATGATCGAAAGTGCCGTCGTCATAGAACGCCATCATACCATCAACGGCTGGGCCGTGCCGCCGCCTTAGCCCATTGGGGGGGGCGCATTGTGGCCCAGGCAATAGGCGCGGGAGCATCTTGTAACTGCGGGACGCGCCGATTAGACTGGCTTTCGTTGATGGGAACTGTCCCCGTGTGCGTCTGTCGTTTGTGGTCCCCTGTTTTCCTTCAGGAGTACTGTCATGTTGAACCGACGTCTGTTCATTGTGCTGGCCGCCTCGCACGTGCTTGCCGTGGCGGCCCTGGCGGCCGATGCGCCGCTGAAAGCCCTGATTGTCGATGGCCAGAATGCCCACGACTGGCAAGCGACCACTCCGGTGCTCAAGGAGATACTGGAGGATTCCGGCCTGTTCACCGTCGACGTAGCCACTTCGCCGCCGCGGGGTGAGGACATGAGCGGTTTCAAGCCCGACTTTGCCAAGTACGACGTGGTCGTGAGCAACTACCAAGGCGCCGAGTGGCCCGAAGACACGAAGCAGGCCATTCTCGATTACGTGCGCGGCGGGGGCGGGCTGGTCATTTACCACTTCGCGTGCGCGGCCTTTCCGAACTGGCCGGAGTGGAACGAGATGATCGGGCTGGGCGGCTGGGGCGGCCGCAACGAGAAGCACGGGCCGTATGCCCGCTGGAAGGACGGCAAGGTGGTGCTCGACCACTCGCCCGGCCGCGGCGGGGGCCACGGGCCGATGCAGGAGTTCGCCCTGGACGTGCGCGACCCCGATCACCCGATTACCAAGGGCCTGCCACCCCGGTTCGCCCACGTGGAAGATGAGTTGTACGGATGGCTCCGTGGCCCCGCGAAGAACCTGACCGTGTTGGCGACCGCCTTCGCGCCCAAGGAGAAGGGCGGCGCCGACGAGCACGAGCCGATCCTGTTCACGGTCCGCTACGGCAAGGGCCGTGTGTTCCAGAATGCCCTCGGCCACCTGCCCGAGCAGCTCAAGAGCGTGGCGTTCATCGTCACGTTTCAGCGCGGTTGCGAGTGGGCCGCCACGGGCAAGGTGACCCAGGAAGTGCCCGACGACTTCCCCGGCCCCGACAAACCGGTCGTGCGCGACTGACGCGAACGGCCCAGGCCGCCCAGTGCGCCCCGGCGTCCCAGCCTGCCTCTCCCGGTATTCGCACCCAGAAACGCAAGCGCCATCGTCTACTCGGACAGCGCCACTTAGCGGAAACAACGCAATA
>SKJM01000727.1 GCA_007122045.1 Planctomycetales bacterium
GTGCGGGCATAATAGCGAATCGTGAAGCGTACTCGGTCGATGTTCGCAAAAGCGTCGACCGAGTCCACGAAATCGTTGCCGCGAAGCGCCCGGATCATGCGACGATGCAGACGATAGCCCTTGGCCGTAAAGACAACCGTGCCTGCGGGGCTCGGACATTCGTCCTGCTCGGCAGGAATATCCTCTTCCTCCTCGGGGTCGCGCTGGGCATCCGATTTCAAGCACAACCAGCCCTTACAGAGCATGCCTTCCAATGCCGCCAGGTAATCGTCGGCCGAATACGTGACGCAATCGTCGGAGGAACCAGCGTCGTTTTCAAGAACCGTCCAGCTTGCCATCTCACGCAGCCCCAAGGGGACACCGTAGTACGGGCAGATCATGGCGTTATACTCGACTTCGGTCACCCCGAGGTCGGACAACACGGCGTTCTTGTGTGGATCGCTACTCATTGTTGTTGGGCCGGCGGAACAACCTGACCGAATGGGGCTGTGCGCCCGGTGCACGTTGGTCCCATCGCGATCACCCCCGGTCGCTCCTGCGCATTATATAACGCGATTCCGCCCAGTGAAAGGGTTGCGCCGGGAACCGGCGGCATGATCCGGCGCTTCACCCCAGGTGGGCCATCGGCCGCGGTCTGTTCTCCGGGCGGCACTTGGGGTAAGATAGGGGCTCCGGAGTGCGAACAACAGGACGTGCTCGGCGCCTGTCGGAAGAAATGACAGGCTGGAAGCCTATCCCCCGGAATACCCAAGGAGTTACCCATGAAACTGCATGAAATCCTCTCGGCTGTGGCGATCCTCCTGGCCGCCCTACCCGCGACGGCGCATACGGCCGGGCCGGCCGGCGACCCGATCGAGCAGCTTCTTGCCGAAAGCGGCCTCAGCGGCGGTTTGATCGTCCATGCCGGGTGCGATGCCGGGCTCCTGCCTGCCCGTTTGGCGGAGGACGGCCGCTTCCTCGTCCACGGCCTGGTGCGCGACCCCGCCCGGCTCGACGCGGTTCGCACCGACATGCGCAAGCGCGGGCTCTGCGGCCGGGCTACGGCCGTGGCGTGGGACGGCCGCCGCCTGCCCTACGCCGACCATTCGGTCAACCTGCTGCTCATCTCCAAGGAAGACGTCGACGTGACCGCGGAGGAGATCGACCGCGTGCTGGCGCCGGGCGGGGTGGCGCAGGTGAACCGGGACGGCGAAATGGCGACCTACCGCGGCTCCTGGCCCGACGACATCGACCAGTGGACCCACGCCCGCTACGACGCCACGGGCAACCCCAGCAGCCGCGACGCGCGGGTGGGCCCGCCGCGCTACGTGCAGTGGTTTGCCGGGCCGCGGTGGAACCGGGGTGTGAAGACCAGCAGCATGGTGTCGGCCGGCGGGCGGATTTTCTACATCCTCGACGACTCCCACTTCGCTGCCCGCGAACGAAGCTGGGCCCTGATTGCCCGCGACGCGTTCAACGGCATCCGGCTTTGGCGGCACGAATTGCCCACGTGGGGCGGAGCTTTCGGCGGGAAGAAGGTCGGCCCCGTGCAGATGCACCGGAAGCTGATCGCCCACGACGACCGCGTGTACGCCACGCGCGAGCAGTTCGCCCCGGTGAGCGTGCTCGACGCGGCGACCGGTGAGGTGCTCCGCACGCTCCCGGAAACCGAACACGCCGAGGAGATGATCCTTTCCGACGGCGTGCTGGTGGTGCTGGTCAACCCGAACACGCCCGCCGACGTGCGGCGCGGCCTGCGGCAGTCGAAGGTCATTGTGGGCCTGCGGGCCGATACAGGGCAGGTGCTCTGGCGGCAGTCCGTCGAGGTGATCCTGCCGCTGTGCCTGGCGGCCGGCGGCGGCCAGGTGGTGTACCACGACGGGACGCGCCTGGAAAGCCTCGACCTGACGACCGGCCGGCCGCGATGGACCTCGGCGCCCACGGGACAAAAGGTGACGTGGCAGGACGTGGCCAATCCGGACCGCCCCGGCGCCGAGCCCTCGACCATTTGGATCACGCCGCAGTTCGCCCCCACGCTGATGATCTACGGCGACGTCGTGGCCTTCGCCGGCGGGAAGCGGCTCAACGTCGTCTCGGCGAGCGATGGCAAGGAGCTGTGGCGCGGGGATTATCCGGCGTCGAATTATTCGGTGCCGGTCGACCTGTTCGGTTTCGGCGGGCTGCTCTGGGGGCCCGACGAGGGCATGGACCTCTGGCGGCCCGGCAGGCCGCGGTCCGACAGCCTCTACTTCAACAGCTACGACCCTCGGACGGGCGACGTTCAGGACACGATCCGCCAGCGCTACGGGTTTATTTTCCAGCACCACCGCTGCCACCAGATGAAGGCCGCCGGCCGCACGATCCTCGCCGCGCGGGCGGGCATCGAGTTCCTCGACACCGAGACCGAACAGGTCCTCGGGCATCACTGGATCCGCGGAAGCTGCCACTATGGCGTCATGCCCGCCAACGGCATGTTGTACGTGCCGTCGCACGACTGTGCGTGTTACGTGCGGGCGAAGCTGCCGGGCTTCTTCGCGCTGCGGCCGAGCCGGGCCGACGCGCCGGCCGAAGTCGCGGCAGAAGATCGGCTGGAGCGCGGGCCGGCCTTCGGCCAAACCGTGGCCGGCGAAAACCCGGTCCCGCTGGCCGACTGGCCCACTTACCGCCGCGACTCCGCGCGGTCGGGCCGGGCCGGCACGGCGCTGGCGCCGAAGCTCAAACCGAAGTGGGAAACCCGCCTGGGCGGCACGCTCACCAGCCCGGTGGTTGCCGGCGGCCGCGTGTTCCTGGCCCAAACCGACGCGCACCGGGTGGTGGCGCTCGACGCGGCCGACGGCCGGGTGCTTTGGGAATATTCCGTCGGCGGCCGGGTCGATTCGCCGCCGACCATTTACGAGGGGCTCGCCCTGTTCGGCTGCCGCGACGGCTGGGTGTACGCCCTCCGCGCCGCCGACGGGACCCTCGCCTGGCGATTCCGCGCCGCCCCGCACGAGCGGTGGATCGTCTCGCAGGGCCAACTCGAATCGGCTTGGCCCGTCCACGGCAGCGTGCTCGTGGTGAACGGACTGCTGTACGCCGCGGCCGGCCGCTCCTCGTATCTCGACGGCGGGATGCACCTGGTCGCGATCGAGCCCCACACGGGCGAAATGCGATTCCACAAGCTCCTCGATTCCCGCGCACCCGACGGCTCGCAGGTGTTCGACGAGGAGGGCCTCGACGGATACCTCAACGACGTGCTCTCCAGCGACGGGCGCCGCGTGTTCCTGAGGCACCAGGTGTTCGACCTCGAGGGCAACCGGCAGGACGAGCCGGTTGCCCATCTGCACGGCGCCGACGGTTACCTGAGCGACGACACGACGAGCCGCCTCCAATGGAGTTACGCGCCGCGGTTCACTTCATTGCACCAGGGCGCATTCTACGACCTGCGCCTCAGCCGCACGCTGTACCCGTCGGGCCGGATCCTCGTGGAAGACGACGAGGTCATTTACGGCTTCGGACAGAACCACTACGAGCGGCCTCGGCCCGAGCCGGGCGGGCAGTTCGCCCTGTTCGCCGCGCCGAAAGAAACCGGCGTGCCCGAGGGACGCACCGTGGTCGAGTACCGCCGGCTCACCATGCGGGGCGAGGCGGCCGTCGGCTTCCGCTGGTGGCGGCCCATTGCCACGCAAGCCTGGGCCATGCTGCAAGCCGGCGACGTGCTGTTCGTAGCCGGGCCCGAGCGCGAGGCGTTGGGCTCGCAGGCCGCGCTGGCCGGCGAGGTGGAAGGGCTCCTGCTGGCCGTCTCGACCGCCGACGGCACGCCGCTGGCCCGCACGCCCCTGCCCGGAACGCCTGTCTGGGACGGCATGGCGGCCTCGGGGGGGCGACTTTTTGTCGCGATCCGCGACGGGCGGATCGTGTGCTTCGCACGGTAGCGGTTCACAAATTTCTGTTGCAGCCCGACCTACCGGTTCCCGGCTAGGGGTGATCTGCGTACAATCACTGGGAAAGAGGGTGGATGCTAGCTTGAGTGGGGCCTTCCATCTGCCCCATAAGTGCAACCACGACCAAGTAGGAAGTATCGATGTTCCGGCCAGGTTTTTTCGTGCTGCTCGTTGTGGGCGTGCTGGCCGGTTGTCGCTACCACAATTTCGTGCTGACCGATCCCGATGGCAACGCCGCCGTGACGCATACCGTGAACGTATCGCTTCAGCGGGTCGTCTGGTGGGTGGTTCCGGCTGTCATGCTGATTCTGGCCGTGGCTGCCCTCCTTCATTGGCGACGCACCAGGCACTGGTGCCTGGCCGTGTTGGCGCTGTCGGCATTCCTGATGACCCTGGGCCTCATTGCCGGACGGCTCGGTGAATGGCCCATGCGGGGGGCAACGATCGAAGAGATCGCCTCAGGCCGTCGCGCTCCAATCCAATGGTTGATGTCGCTCGGGCAGTGGTTTGCGGCGCTGGGCTTTGTTCTTTCAGGCATCGGCGGGATCGGGGCCATCCTCCTCGCGGCACGGCGGAAGACCGAGACGCCGACGGAAAATTTGTAATTTCCCTTTCACCATCAATATCTTGCCATGAATCGCCCATCGGAAGAAACCAAACCTGCCGGCGTGCTGCCCACGGCGCGCCGCGAGGATACCGACCCGGCCGAAACGGCCGACTGGCTCGACGCGCTGGAATACGTGCTCGAAACGGCGGGGCCGGAGCGGGCGGCGTACCTGATCCAGGCGCTGAAGGAGCGGGCGTTCCGACGCGGGGTGCGGCTGCCTTTTGTGGGCGCCACGCCCTACGTGAACACCATCGCCGTCGAGGAGCAGCCCGAATACCCCGGCGACCGCGAACTCGAGCGCCGCATCAAGAGCATCCTGCGATGGAACGCGATGGCCATGGTCGTCCGCGCGAACAAGCGCAGCACGGGCATCGGCGGCCACATTTCCACCTACGCCTCGGCGGCCACGCTGTATGAGGTGGCCTTCAACCACTTCTTCCGCGGCAAGAAAGGCCGCCTGCCGCCCGACCAGGTGTACTTCCAGGGCCACGCCACGCCGGGCATCTACGCGCGGGCCTGGCTGCTGGGCCGCTTGCAGGACCACCACCTGGAGAACTTCCGCCGGGAATTGCAGCCCGAGCCGGGCGTGTCGTCTTACCCGCACCCCTGGCTCATGCCCGACTTCTGGGAGTTTCCCACCGTTTCGATGGGCCTGGCGCCCATCATGGCCATCTACCAGGCCCGGTTCAACCATTACCTGGTCGACCGCGGCATCCTGCCCGAGGCCGAGGCCTCCAGGGTGTGGGCCTTCCTGGGCGACGGCGAATGCGACGAGCCGGAATCGCTGGGAGCCATCACCCTGGCCGCGCGCGAGAAGCTCGACAACCTCACGTTTGTCATCAACTGCAACCTGCAACGGCTCGACGGGCCGGTGCGCGGCAACGGGAAGATCATCCAGGAACTCGAAGGGGCGTTCCACGGCGCCGGCTGGAACGTGATCAAGGTCGTTTGGGGCGACGACTGGGACCCCTTGCTGGCGGCCGACAGCACCGGCGAGCTGGCCGGCCGGATGGGAGAAGTGACCGACGGCCAGTTCCAGAAGTACGCCGTCGCCTCCGGCAATTACATCCGCGAGCACTTCTTCAACACGCCGTATCTGAAGAAGCTCGTCGAGCACCTCGACGACGAGCAGATACGTCGCCTGCGTCGCGGAGGGCACGATCCGGTCAAGGTGTACGCCGCCTACAAGGCCGCCATCGAGCACCGCGGCGCGCCCACGGTCGTGTTGGCCCAGACGATCAAGGGCTACGGGCTGGGCGAGGCCGGGGAAGGGCGGAACGTCACGCACCAGCAGAAGAAGCTCAACGAAGACGAGCTGGTCGAGTTCCGCCGCCGGTTCGACATCCCCATTTCCGACGCCGCCGCCCGACACGCCGAGTTCTACAAGCCGCCCGACGACAGCCCGGAAATGCGCTACCTGCACGACCGCCGCGAGCAGCTCAGCGGTTTCGTGCCCGGCCGGGGGACCGCGCGGGTGAAGCTGAAGCCGCCGAAGTGGGAGGACTTCGCCGAGTTCTTCGCCGGCAGCGAGGGCCGCGAGGTGTCGACCACGATGGCCTTCGTGCGCCTGCTGGCCCGGCTGATGCGCGACAAGAACGTGGGCCGCTACGTGGTGCCCATCGTACCCGACGAGGCCCGCACCTTCGGCATGGAATCGCTCTTCCGGCAGTTCGGAATTTACTCGCACGTCGGGCAGCTTTACGAGCCGGTCGACAGCGAAACGTTCCTGTACTACCGCGAAGCGACCGACGGGCAGATTATCGAGGAGGGCATTACGGAGGCGGGGTCCATGTCGTCGCTGATCGCCGCCGGCACGGCCCATTCCAGCCACGGCGTGAACCTGATTCCGTTCTTCATCTACTACTCGATGTTCGGCTTCCAGCGCATCGGCGACCTGATTTGGGCCGCCGGCGACATGCGGTGCCGCGGTTTCCTGCTGGGCGGCACGGCCGGCCGCACCACCCTGGCCGGCGAGGGGCTCCAGCACCAGGACGGCAACAGCCATCTGAACGCCATGGCCTTCCCGAACCTCCAGGCCTACGACCCGGCGTACGCCTACGAAATGTCGGTCATCGTGCTCGACGGCATGAAGCGGATGTACTACGAAGAGGAGGATGTCTTCTACTACATCACGCTGATGAACGAGAACTACGAAATGCCCATCCTGCCGCTCGGCTCGACCGAGGGCATTCTGCGCGGCATCTACCCGCTTTCCCAGCGCGATCCCGGGCCGAAGAAGCCCAAGGTGCGGCTTTTCGGCAGTGGCGCCATCCTGCGCGAGTCGCTCCGGGCCCAA
>SKJM01000404.1 GCA_007122045.1 Planctomycetales bacterium
CGACATGATGGTCGCCCCCATGGACGACGCCCTCCCCGACGTCCCCGGCCTGTGCGGCATCGTGCCCGGCTCGATCATTCCGGGCATGTACGGCCTGGAGGCGGGGCAATCGGCCGTGGGCGACATTTTCCACTGGTTCGTCAAGTACCTGACCCCGGCCCAGTACACCGCCAAGGGCGACCCGCACGCCAACCTCACCCGCGCAGCCGAAAAACTGCATCCCGGCGAGAGCGGGTTGCTGGCACTCGACTGGAACAACGGCAACCGGACGATCCTGGTCGATCCGTTGCTTTCCGGGCTGCTGGTCGGGCAGACGCTGCACACTTCGGCGCCGGAGGTGTACCGGGCGCTGGTCGAGGCGACGGCGTTCGGGGCGCTGACGATCATCGGGCGGTTCGAGGAATACGGCGTGCGCGTGAAGGAGGTGGTCAACTGCGGCGGCATTGCCGAGAAGAATCCCTTCGTCATGCAGATTTACGCCGACGTGTGCAACCGGCCGATGAAGATCGCCCGCTCCGCCCAGACGTGCGCCTTGGGCGCCGCGGTGTTCGGGGCGGTGGCCGGGGGGGCGTACAAGACGGTCGGGCAGGCCCAACGCAAGATGACGGGCGTGAAAGACCTCGTTTACCGGCCCAAGAAGGCCGCCGCGAAGGTATACGCTGAACTTTACCGACTGTACCGGCAGTTGCACGACGGGCTGGGTACGCCCGGCCACGGGCAAGAGTTGCACCGCGTCATGAAAGACCTCATCGCCCTGCGCGACCGGGTCCGCCGGGAGGCGCGCTGATGCTCGACGCCCTGCGCGAGGAGGTCTGCACGGCGAACCGCCAACTGGCGCGGTCCGGCCTGGTGACGCTCACTTGGGGCAACACCAGCGGCATCGACCGGCAGCGAGGGCTGATCGTTATCAAGCCGAGCGGCATCCCGTACGAACAGCTCGAACCGGGGCACATGGTGGTCGTCGACCTCGACGGCAAGGTCGCCGGCGGCGAGTTGCGCCCCTCGACCGACACCGCCACGCACCTGGCGCTGTACCGCGCGTTCGAACAGATCGGCGGCGTTACCCATACGCACAGCCGCTGCGCCACGATGTTCGCGCAGGCCCGGTGCGAAATCCCCTGCCTGGGCACCACGCACGCCGACCACTTCCACGGGCCCGTGCTCGTCACCCGGCCGCTCGCCGAAGCCGAGATGACGGACTACGAGCCCGCTACGGGCCGGATCATCGTCGAGCGGTTTGCCGGGCTGGATCCCCTGGCCTCGCCCGCCGTGTTGGTGGCCGGGCATGGGCCGTTCACGTGGGGGCGCGACGCCGCTGAATCGGTCCAAAATGCCGTCGCCCTGGAAGCGGTGGCCGAGATGGCCCTCGGCACCCGGCGGTTGGACCCCAGGGCCCCCGAATTGGAAACTTATATACTGGAAAAACACCACCGGCGCAAGCACGGGCCGGCCGCCTACTACGGGCAGGCCTGACCGCCGGGGAAAAACGGACCTGTCCCCTTACCGGCCCGCGACTGGCTCCGTTGGAGTTCGCGCTTCCGCGTGCAGGGGGCTTAACGTCCGCGGTTCGCACGCTAAAGCGGGAACTCCAACAGAGTTCGGCCCCGCACCCCCGCAAACAAAGCAACAGGAGCATTTACCCATGGAATTGAACACACTGGAAGTATGGTTCGTCACCGGCAGTCAGGCCCTGTACGGCGAGGAAGCGCTTCGGAAAGTTGCCGAGAACAGCGCGCAGGTAGTCGACGGCCTGAACGCCTCGTCTCGTTTGCCGGTTCGCGTGGTATGGAAGCCGGTGGTCCTCGGCCCGGAGTCGATCCTCGACGTGTGCCGGCAGGCCAACGCCGCGCCGAACTGCGTCGGGCTGATCTGCTGGATGCACACGTTCTCGCCGGCCAAGATGTGGATTGCCGGACTCGGCGCCTTGCAGAAGCCCCTGCTGCACCTGCACACGCAGTTCAATCGCGATCTGCCGTGGTCGTCGATCGACATGGACTTCATGAACCTCAATCAGTCGGCCCACGGCGACCGCGAGTTCGGGTTCATCTGCTCGCGGATGGGCAAGGCGCGGAAGGTGGTGGTCGGCCATTGGGAGGAAGACGACGTCCAGGACCGAATGGCCGCGTGGCTGCGGGCGGCGGCCGGCTTGCACGAATTGCGCCGCCTGAAGGTCGCGCGCCTCGGCGACAACATGCGGCAGGTGGCCGTCACCGAAGGCGACAAGGTCGAGGCGCAAATGCGCTTTGGCGTCGAGGTGAACGGCTACGGGGTGGGCGCGCTGGCCGGCCACGTCGAAAACGTACCGGAACCGGCCATCGACCGCGTGCTCGACGAGTACGACCGGCAGTACGCCATGGCGCCCGAACTGCAACCCGGCGGCCCGCGGCGCGAGGCGCTACGCTACGCCGCCCGGACGGAGTTGGGATTGCGGGCGTTCCTCGACGGCGGCGGGTTCCGCGCGTTCACCGATACCTTTGAAGACCTCGCGGGGCTCGAGCAGTTGCCCGGCATTGCCGTCCAGCGGCTGATGGCCGACGGCTACGGATTCGGGGCCGAGGGCGATTGGAAGACGGCCGCCCTGCTGCGCGTGCTGAAGGTCATGGCCGCGGGGCTGCCTGGCGGCACGTCGTTCATGGAAGACTACACCTACCACCTCAACCCCCGGGGCCCGAAAGTGCTCGGGGCGCACATGCTGGAAATCTGCCCCTCGCTGGCCGCCGGGCAGCCGTCGTGCGTCGTCGAGCCGTTGTCGATCGGCGGCAAAGCCGACCCGGTGCGGCTGGTCTTCACCGCACCGCCGGGGCCGGCGGTGAACGTGGCCATGATCGACCTCGGACCGCGCTTCCGCTTGCTGCTGAACGAGGTCGACGCCGTCGAGCCGGACGAACCCTTGCCGAAGCTCCCGGTGGCTCGGGCGGTTTGGACGCCCCGCCCCGACCTGAAGACCGCCGCCACCGCGTGGATTTACGCCGGCGGGCCGCACCACACCGTCTTCAGCCAGGCGCTGGGCAGCGAGCCGATCGAGGACTTCGCGGAAATGGCCGGCATCGAGTGCGTCGTGATCGACCATCACACGCGCATTCGAGACATCCAGAACGAGCTTCGCTGGAACCACCGTTCCTACGGCGCCATGTAGCAGGCACACGCCGTGTGCCGTCCGCCCTATCAGGAACACATGGCGGTCATGCCGGGAACACCTTGGCTTGCTTTTCACCACCTTACATCGCGATGAATAATCCAGCGTAGCAGCCGTCCGCCGCCCCAGAAAGACATGGCCGTCATGCCCCGGAGCGTTGCCATGTCCTTCGAGCAGTTTTCCTACGGCGCTTCGAGCAGCTTCTTGGCCTCCTCGGCCGCGGCGTCGAGGGCTTGGGGGAGGGCGTCGGGATTCTTGCCGCCGGCTTGGGCCATGTCGGGGCGTCCGCCGCCCCCGCCGCCCACCCGCTTGGCCACGGCGCGGACCCAGGCAACGCAGTCGAACCCCTTCTCGACCACCTCGCGGCTGGCGCCGGCAATCAAGGTGACCTTGCCCCCTTCTCGCGAGGCGAGCAGCGCAGCCACGGGCGCCGCTTTCCGCCGAAGCTGGTCGATCAACTGGCGAAGCACTTCGGGGCCGCCCCCCGGTACCTCGGCCGCGACGACCCGGATGCCGAGCACTCCGAACGCGCCCTGCGCCAACTGCTCGACCGAGGGGCCCTCGGCCTGCGCCGCCCCGTGCGCCAGCTTCTTCTTCAGTTCGCGGATTTCTTTCGACATGGCTTCGATTCGGCCGGGCAGTTCGTCCGGCGAAGTGCGCACCAGCACGGCCGCCTCGTGCAGTGCCCGCTCATGCTCGCGAATCCGTTCGAGCGCCTTCTTGCCGGTCAGGGCGACGATGCGCCGGGTGCCGGCCGCCACGCTCTCCTCGGACACGATCCTCAACAGTCCGATCTTCGCGGTATTGTCCAGGTGCGTGCCGCCGCACAGCTCCTTGCTGAAATCGCCCATGCTCACCACGCGCACCACGTCGGGGTATTTTTCCCCGAAGAGCATCATGGCCCCGGCCTTCCGGGCTTCCACCAGGGGCAGCTTTTCCGCCGCCACCGGCGCGCCTTCGAGGATCCTTGCATTGGCCTCCCGCTCGATCTCAGCCAACTCGTCCGGCGTTACGGCTTGAGGATTGGTGAAGTCGAACCGCAGCCAGTCCTCGTCGACCTTCGATCCTTGCTGCTCGGCATGTTGCCCGAGGACCTTGCGCAGGGCGTAGTGCAGCACGTGCGTGGCCGAGTGGGCCCGGCGGATGCCCTGGCGGCGCTGGGCGTCGACCCGGGCGGTGACGCGGTCGCCCAGCCGCGCGGTTCCCTCGCGCAGGTGGCCGCAGTGCAGGGTGAAGGCGCCGTCGACCCGGGCGGCGGTCACCTCGAAGCGAAAGCCGGGGCCGAGGATCTCCCCCGTATCGCCCACCTGGCCGCCCATCTCGCCGTAGAACGGCGTCCGGTCCAGCACGAGGGTGATCGGTTGTTTCGAATCGATCTCGTCGGCCTGGTCGCAAAGCTGGTTGCCGGCCACGATCGCCACGACTTCGGCGCCCTCGACTTCGTCGGTCTCGTAGCCGAGGAACCGGCTGCCGTGCCGGGCCTTCTTGATGGCGTCGAGCGGGTCGTGTTTGAAGACGATCTTCTCGCCGCTGCCGGAAAGCTCGCCGTGCCGCTGCATCTCTTGCTGGTAACCCGGCCAGTCGAAGGTGAAGTTGTGTTCGGCGGCGAGGGTTTCGAACAGTTCGGGGGGGAAGCCGTAGGTGGTGTACATTTCGGCGGCGTCGGCGCCGGCCACCGTGCCCCGCCCCTCGCGTTTCATCTGCTCGAAGATGCGTCCGATGCGGTCGAGCCCGGCGTCGATGGTGCCCAGGAAGTTCGCCTCCTCCTGCCGGATGACGTGGGCGACGCGCTGGACCGTTTGGCCCAGTTCCGGATAGGGGACCTTCATCAGGTCGGCCACCGTGCCCACCAGATTGTGCAGGAACGGTTCGCCGACGCCCATCTGCCGGCCATCGAGCACGGCGCGGCGGAGCAGCCGCTTGACAACGTACTTCTCCTTGTTCGGCCCGGGGTAAACGTTCTCGTGGATGGCGAACGCGCAGGCCCGCACGTGGTCGGCAATGCGGCGGAGCCGGCGGCCGGCTTCATCGGCGGGGTTGTACGGCACGCCGCACACCTCGGCGGCCGCCTCGACCAGGGGGCGCAGGATGTCGATGTGGAAGTTCGTCTCCACCCCTTGCAGCACGGCCGCTGTCCGCTCCAGCCCCATGCCCGTGTCGATGTTCTTGCTCGGCAGGGGCCGGAGGTTGTCGGGCGGATCGCCCACGCGGTTGAACTGGGTGAACACCAGGTTCCAGATTTCGACGGCGCCGTGCTCGCTGTGGTAGTAGATTTCGCTGCACGGGCCGCACACGCCGTCGGGGCCTTGGCTGGGGGCGTTGGCCGGCCAGAAGTTCTCGTCCTCACCCAGTCGCTCCAGTTTCTCGGGCGGCAGCTTCACCTCGCGGAGCCAGATGTCGGCCGCCTCGTCGTCGTCGAGGTAGATGGTGGCCGAGAGCCGCGCCGGGTCCAGGGCGAGCCACTGCTTGCTGGTGCAGAACTCCCACGCCCAGAGAATCGCCTCCCGCTTGAAATAGTCGCCGAAGCTGAAATTGCCCAGCATCTCGAAAAAGGTGTGGTGGTACGCCGTGCGGCCCACATTGTCGATGTCGCCGGTGCGCAGGCACTTCTGGCAGGTGGTCGCCCGGGTGAACTCGAGCTTCGTGCGGCCGAGGAAATGGTCTTTGAATTGGTTCATTCCCGCGGGGGTGAACAGCACCGAGGGGTCCCAGCGGGGTACGAGCACGTCGCTGGGCCGGCGCACGCAGCCCTTGGTCTCGAAGAAAGCCAGGTAAGCTTCACGGAGTTCGTCGGTTTTCATGGCACACAAATACGGGGGGTTGGAGTTCACGCTTCAGCGTGCCGCGGATCGCATACGTCCGGTTTGCACGCCAAAGCGTGAACTCCAACTACGGCGGAAGGGGCAACGGTGCAATCGAATCCGTCAAGGATAGCGGCAAGCGGGGCGTCTGGGAAGCGGGTGGGGCGGGCGGTGGTTGCTCGGGACCCCGCTGGCGGTAATAATAGGGATAGGAAAAGGGGCGAAGGCGCTATGCCTTCGTCCAATTGTACGCACGCGGCGGGCCCATGCCGCGTCACGCACGGGGGTTCAACCATGACCGTTTTACTGACCGATCCGGCGCTGGAGCAGCGGCTCATCGAGCAGCGGCAGGCCGCCGGCGGCGACCGCTACGACGAAGTTTGGGAGGGCGTGTACATGATGACGCCGTTGCCGGGCAATGAGCACCAGGAACTGGTAATCGAGATGGCCGTCGTACTTCGGGACGTTGTCGCTGGTGGGAGAGGCCGCGTGTGGCCGGGCGTCAACCTCAGCGACCGTGCCGCCGATTGGCAGTACAACTACCGCGCGCCCGACGTGGCCGTGTTCCTCCACGACGGGAAGGCCGAAAACCACGGCACGCACTGGCGGGGCCCGGCCGACTTCCTGGTCGAGATCGTCAGCCCGAACGACCACACCCGGGAAAAGCTCCCCTTCTATTCGAGCCTCGGCGTGGTGGAACTGCTGATTGTGGAGCGGAACCCGTGGCGCCTGGAACTGTACCGGCACGACGGCACGGAGCTTCGCGAGGTGGGGCGCTCGGAACTCCCCCGCGGCGAGGCCCTGGCCAGCGCCCGCCTGCCGCTGGTGTTCCGTTTGATCGCCGGCGAGCCGCGCCCGGTGATCGA
>SKJM01000017.1 GCA_007122045.1 Planctomycetales bacterium
CCCACGAACGGCTCGCCCTGCCGGTCCTCGTCGGCGCCCGGGGCCTCGCCGCAGAAGACGAGCCGGGCGTTCGGGTTGCCCACCCCGAAGACGGTTTGCGTGCGGGTGCGGGCAAGCTCGGGGCACCGGGTGCACTGTGCCACCACGCGGGCCACCTCGGCCAGTGCCTCGGCGCGGGCTTGGGGGGGCACCGAAGCGGCGGGCACATCCGGCTCAATGAGGGGGTGGTCGGCGGCGGGACGGGCAGGCGGGGCCTCGGCTGCGGCCTCCGCCCGCTTGGGAACGGGGCGATCGGCTGTTTGGGCCCCCATATCGGATGCGATCGGCCGGGCCGGGCAGCGGGGTATGTGCGTAATCCCCGCCCGACAAAGACTTTCCAGCCGCTCGAGCACGGCCTCGACGGCAGGATGGCGAGGGGGCGGAGAAGGCTTGGGCATGAAGGACTGTCCGGAGGCATGTGGGAAACGGGCCGGTTACGCGCTGTGCATGCCTTAGTATTTCGCAATTCAGCCTCGGAGGCAAGCCCCGCAGCCTGGCGCCGCTGCCGCGCCGCCCCGACTTCGACCCCCGCATTCGTCATTCGTCATTCGCCCGCCCCCCTTCTGGCGGCCCCCCTGGAACCGGGCGCCCCGCGAAGGTATCATAGCAGTATGGGTGTTCCACAGGTGGTCATCGTCGGGCGGCCGAATGTCGGCAAGTCGAGCCTGTTCAACTGGCTCGTGGGCCGGCGTATTGCCATTGTCGACCGCACGTCCGGCGTCACCCGCGATCGGGTCACCCACCTGCTCGAAATCGAGGGGCGGTTCGTCGAACTGGTCGATACCGGCGGCATGGGCACCGACGATTCCGACCAGCTCACCGAGCACATCGAGCACCAGATCGAGCAGGCCATCGACTCGGCCGCCGTCATCCTGTTCGTGGTCGACGCCCAGCAGGGCCCGCTCCCGCTCGACGACGAGGTGGCCCGGCGGCTCCGCTACGTGAAGGTGCCCGTGCTCCTGGCGGCCAACAAGGCCGACACCGCCGCCCTGGCCGACCAGACCTCGGAGTTCTACCGTTTCGGGCGGAAGGTGCTGGCGGTAAGCACGAAGGCGAACCGCGGGCGGGACGAGCTGCTGGCCGCCGTGGCCGAGAAACTCCCCCCGCCCGCCGACACCGACAGCGCCCCCGGCGAGCCCACCATGAAGGTGGCCATCGTGGGGCGGCGCAACACGGGCAAGAGCACGTTCATCAACACGCTGGTCGAGGCCGAGCGGATGATCGTCAGCGAGGTGCCCGGCACCACCCGCGACAGCGTCGACGTGCAGTTCGAGCTGGACGGCAAGGCGTTTCTGGCCATCGACACGCCCGGCATCCGGCGGCGGAAGAGCGTTTCGACCGACCTGGACTTCTACAGCACCCACCGCGCCGAGCGCAGCATCCGCCGGGCCGACGTGGTGCTGCTGTTCTTCGACGCCGCGCAGCGCATCAGCAAGGTCGACAAGCAGCTTTGCGACTACATCGCCCGGGAATACAAGCCCTGCATCTTCGTGGTGAACAAGTGGGACCTGCTGGCCGAAAGCATGCCCACGGAAAAGTGGGTCCACTACCTGCGCGACACGTTCCGCACCATGTGGTACGTGCCCATTGCGTTCATTACGGGTAAGACGGGGAGGAACGTCAAGGCGCTGCTGAACCACGCCCAGATGCTGTTCAAGCAGGCGCGGAGCCGCATACCCACGGCGAAGCTGAACAAGCTCGTGCGCGCCGCGCTGGAGCACAACCCGCCGCCGCTGTACCACAACCGCCGGCCGAAAATCTACTACGCCACGCAGGTGGCCGGGCAGCCGCCCACGATCGTGCTGTTCTGCAACGAGCCGCGGGCGCTTTCGGCGCAGTACCAGCGCTACCTGCTGAGCGTGTTCCGCGACCGGCTCGCTTTCGGCGAGGTGCCCATCAAGCTCTATTTGCGCAAGCGGCTTCCGAGCGACACGCGCGACGAGATCGGCGCGGCGAGGGAAGTCCAGCAGTAGCCATGTACGAGCAGTTCGAGCACACGGCCGACCTGGGACTGCGCATCCGCGCGGCGAGCCTGGAGGAGTTGTACGCCGAGGCCGGCCGCGCGCTGACCGCCGCGCTGGTGGGCCGGCCCGATGCCGTGCGGCCCGACCAGCGGCGAACCATCCGGCTCGACCCGGCCGAGCCGGACGACCTGCTCCACGACTGGTTGGCGGAGCTGCTGTACCTGTTCGAGACCGAGCGGCTGCTATTCAGCCGCTTCGACGTCTCGCTCCCCTCGGGCGGCCTGGAGGCGGCCGCCTGGGGCGAGAGGGCCGACCCCGCCCGGCACGAGGTCGAGATGGAGATCAAGGCGATCACGTACCACGGGCTGAAACTCGAGCCCGACGCCGGCGGCTGGCTGGCGGAGGTCATTGTGGACTTGTAGGCGGTGGCCCTCGTTCGCACATGGAACGGTTGGTGTGACCGGCCGGATTACGCCATCGTTACACATCGACCTGTTCAATTCCCAAGTCTCGAAGAATCTGCCGCCCCTGATCCTTCCCCAAGACTGCGTAATCGAGGACTATATGCCGGCCGTCCGTCGACCAGATGTGCGCGCTTCGAAACAGCCGCCACCAGAACGACGGCCGGCTTGATCGCTCAAAGTCGATATGGTTCCTTGCGATGGAGATTCTCCGGAATAAATCCCACGGAGAGCCTGATTGCCCCGACACGTGGGTGTCTGAAACCTCGATCTTCCGGATTGCTCGTATCTGCCTGTCGTGCGCCACCATCAGGAAAGCCAAGCCGAGAGCGATGCCGACCCCCGTTGCGACGGCTCCCCACGTCGGTCCGCCGATCCAGATCGAGGCCAGGCAGACCAGTAGGATAGGGATACCTATGCCGGGCCACGTCACCCGACTACGCCCCACGTATACCCGCACGCCGGTGTTCATAGGTCTGGTTGAAACGTATTACGTTCCTGCTCGGGCGCACCGGCTTCCGAGCCGCGAATTTCCAAGCGGTTCGGGTCGCTCCACTCGCCCACGAGGCGGCGCTCGCCGCCTGCCGAAGGGGAATCCAGACGTCCGCAAACGGCGATCAACGCCAGACACGCCGTCACGAATTGCTTTCCGAACATCGTGCTGCTCCAAGTTGCCCAGAGCCGCAGCCGTTTGCGTCCACGCATTGCTCTTCCTCCGAACGATTACAGTTTGTTCAGCGCGGTGTCGAGGATGGATTTGACCTTCTTCTTCTCGATCTCCGGATCGACGCACTGGATGTATTCGGCCGCGGCCAGGTCGTCGCCGCGTTTGCGGTTTTGGCGAGGTTCGAGGGCCTCGATCAGAATCGCCTCCAACGCCGGGATCAGCTTGGCGGCGGGGTAAGCATCGGGCAATTTCGCCAACTCGCCCGCCTCGGAGACCGGAAGCAGCCCGAACCACGAAAACCGGTCCCAGCGGGCCGACATGCGGTCGATCGTGTGCTCGGTGATTTCGTTGTAGTGGAGTGGCGTGGGCGATGCTCCGAGCACCTGGTCGATGGCTTTGCGCCAAGTCAATTCCCTGGGCATGGTTATGCGTCCTTCTCTTCTCCTGCATTTTGGGCAGAGTAACGGACATCGGTCGCACCAATGGGGCCAACCATACCACAATCGGTCGGCGTGCACAAGAGGAAGGGGCCGCTCCCCGCCGCTCTGCGGTTGGTCCTCCCGGCGCCTTCGCAAGAATTGTCCTCCGCGTCCGTGCCTTGACAGAACGCATGTGAATGATATACTGGAGCCCAGTGGCTTACCCATGGAACCGAACCAGCCGGCGGGGCTTTGCGGCCCCGGCCCATGGCTTTGGCCCGGAACGCGCAAATAGATCCTCGCTGGAAACCATGAGATGACTACCGCGCAAGCCATAGCGCAGCGCGTGCAGGCTTTGCCCGAGGCGGCGCAGCGCGAGGTTCTCAGTTTTGTCGAGTTTCTCCACGCCCGCACCGAGGCCGCCGCGCGCGAAGGGGACACCGCCTGGTCGGAGTTCTCCCTCGCCTCGGCCATGCGCGGCATAGAAGATGAACCGTCGCCCTATACGGCGGCCGACTTGAAGGAGTCGTTCTGACTCCAATGCGATGCCTTGCACGATGGAGATCCAGCCATGGCGGAACGCCAGTTCACCACACCCATGCTCATCGAAAATGACGAGGCGGTGCAGCTCGTTCGCGTGCCGTTCGATGAGAGGAAAGTTCGCGAGTCGTGGCTGCAAGAGCTGCTGTACACGCACCCCGCGCTTCTGCCCGTAGGCGAAATCGAGCCGGTGTTCGACGGGTTGCTGCCGCTGGCCCGCGAACTGCCGACCAACGCCGGTGCGATCGACTTGGTGTTCATCAATGCCGAAGGCATGATCACGATTGCCGAGACGAAGCTTTGGCGCAGTCCCGAGGCGCGGCGGCAGGTCGTAGCGCAGGTGATCGACTACGCGAAAGAGTTGGCTCGCTGGTCCTACAGCGACCTTGCCGGCGCGGTGAAAGGCGTCGTCCGGTCAGCGGAACCGGACCCGGTCATGGCCCTGGTCGCGAGCAGCGCAAAGCGAATGGGCGCTCGAAGAACGCCGAAAGCTGGGCCTGAAGGTCGTTTGGCAAGATTTGGGACCCTACCTGAAGTATCCGGACGATAAGCGAGGCAAGCACGTTACCGTGTGCTCATTCACCGGCGATGGCCGCCTTTCCGGCGGGAAGACGGGTCTTCTCAAACCCGCCCGCGAGGCGTTTCAACGCGATGTGCGCCACCTTGTGCCGGATAGCACGGAGATCGATGACATCCGGCTATCCACCCTCGCCAGCCGTCGGGAGGAGTGGTTGGAAGCATTGAGGAGGGCTGTCCGAATGGCTGAGCAAGACGAGCCTTAACAGCAGTTCGGCAATCTGCCTCGATGCGCGAAGCACGCCAGGCATTTCTGTCAAAGAGAAACCGAGGGGCCGCTGGCCCTACAACCATTTGGGAAGCCCCCGGCAGTCGCTAACCTCCACATGACGTTCGGTCCGATGCCGCAAGTTGTCGGTGTGATGCCGGTTCTGCGCCAGCCACGACCCCGGTCTGCTCCATCTTCTGTTCAACAAGCTTGTGGAGCTTCGCATACGTTTCACTCTTGCGGAATGCTGCACGATCGGCGGGGTCGGGAAAATGCTTGGCAACCAAACCATCGAGCGGGTCGAACAAGGCGTTGGACAGATCAGCCCACGTCTTCGACTCTTTTGCCAAGCGTCTTCCCTGGGCAAGAATATCGGCGACCGCAATCATGGCACTTTTTCTCTTCATCGGATGATATTGCACAATGTTATTGTACTTTCCTGGGACCCACCGGTCAGTGGTGCTGGGGCGCCAAGAGTCCCACGTGCTCGCGCAGCGCCTGCGAAATCTGGTCGCCGGTCGCGTTGCTGAAAAGGACCTCTCCGCAGGCGCGGCATTGGTTGACCTGAAGTGCCGGAATGTGAAACGCGTACCGGCGGCCGTCGTGCCTCGCCTCCGCGTCGTAAGCAATCGCGGCAGGGTAAAGCTCTTCTTTCCCGCATTCCGGGCACGGCCGAGGAAAACGGCCTGTCTGCGCAGAATGGGCCGCTCCGGAATGGTTCTTGTTGGGCATCAGTACCTCGCCACGGCGCGATATTGAATGGGCTTAAGCGTAAAAGCGTCAAGAAATTCCGAACCGGTGTATTCGTGGGCGGTTGGGCTATCGCCTGTAGCTTCCGTGACCACACACAGGACAAACCGCTCGTCATTGCGTGCGCAAGCAACTTCGCCTTCAGTAATAGTGAAGTCGCCGGCCTTGCCCGATAGTCCCTTGACTTCGACATGAACTTCGTTCTTGCGTTTGGTGCAGTGTAGATCGTAGCCACATCTATCCGCTTCAACCGATACCACTTTCCATCCGGCATTAACATAGCGATCCTTCACGATGGCAACAGCGGCGTCTTCCACAGCTTTGTTTGCCTTAGGCGGCGCGAAGCCTCCGCCAGCCGGTGGCACGCCGGTGGGAGGCGCTCCCTGCAAAACCCGCACATGTGTTTCGGGGTAATAGCAGATCGAGTAAGGCCGGGAGTATTGTGCCGATAACGGTTCCTTGTTGGACAGCTTGATCAAAGTCGGCAAGGGGAGCGGGTCAATCATTTGGAGGTTGCGAATGCAATACAACGTTTGTGCCTTCAAGCACGGCTTGATCTCCCAAGCGTCGAACTGCGCCTGCCAATTGGCAAAACGGTCACTGTGCCCGCCTTCCTGGATACCCTTTCTTTGGAGCCACAGAGCATCCTCGAGCCATGCCTTCAGCGCGCGTTTGCCACCGATGTCCTCGGGGAACCACACCTCCACTAGTTCGGCAACACGTGTACAACGGAAGTCGGCTGCGTCGTCGTCCGTGTCGCGGATCAGAACCGGCATGGGGCCGCTGCGTTCGAGATGCTCTTTGGCAGTAGCCCATCGACGCCGGCTCCTAAAGCAGACCACGTCTTCCGGCCCACAGGTCTTCTGCATGTGATTCAACCAACCTGAGTGATTCGTGGTGTACACACAGACTTGCATGGTCGTCCTCCCTATCCAATAAGGTGCAGGGCATTGCCCGGGTGCTTGCCACTCGCCGAGAGTAGGCTCGCGCGATAGAATCTACGATACCACAAATTGGTGGTCCATGCAAGAGGGATAGGCCACCAGTTCCCTGGACTCGCCGCTGCGGGCAGGGTAAGATGTTGGCGGAGCGTGGAATTGGGTTCTTCCGCTTCGCTGCCTGGTTCGCGCTGAAACGGCTGCCCCTGAGATCCGTCTACCTACGAAACAAGAA
>SKJM01000455.1 GCA_007122045.1 Planctomycetales bacterium
CAATACGGCATCAGCTTGCCGACGTACTCGCTGAAAGCCCAGAAATGCTCCGCCACGACCAAGGTGCCCTGACGCCATTGCTCCGCCTTCTCGGGATTTTCCACATCGATCCAGGCACCGCTGCCTTGCGAACCCGAAATAAACGCGAAATGCTCCGTCTCCAGCCGCATTGTGCCGGGTTCTCCAGGCTTGGCCTTCCCGGGAAACTGCTCGAGGGTGCGCGGCTGCGTCTTGTACGGGGTGTCGTCGATGCCGGCCATGAGGCGGGCCATCTCCTTCACGTAGAGATCCATGATCCATTTCACGTCCTCGTCCGAGAAACTGCCCCGCACGAACGTGCGCTTCCGGCCGTCTTCCATCCGGAGCACCACCGCCGGCTCATGCGTCGCGCCGGTATAGGGGTTGTTTATCGGGTTGCCGAATCCGCGGAAACCAATCATGTGCGCCTCGAAACGCTCCGGCAGATCATCGAAATCCGCGGGTTTTCTCAGCGTCCATGTGCGCAGCGGCATATCGTCGCGCAAGGGGTAGGTATGCACGCCCTCTCTCGGCCACCACGCGACCACACGGCGCTCGTAGGACGCGGGATCACCCGTCCCTTCCTGTTCCGCCTCATACAATTCAACACCCGGCACTAGCGCCGGACCAGGGTAACGGTTGTACTGGAACATATCGCGCGCCGCCGATCGCGGGGCAACACTGCAACAGCACAACGCCAAAGCCAATGTTCGGAAAGCGATCCATCTGTGTTGTGGTCCCATTGCACTTCTCCTCATCATGGTAAAACGTTCTAAAGGGTCGGAAGTCAGCCTTCACTCATCTCATCACGCGGTTTCTGCCGAGCGATTCTCAAGCCGGAGAGAAGTGAAATGAAAAAATTGATTCTTCCCACGGAATTCAAAGGATCGCCGAGAGGAATGGAAAGTCAAGACGTTGATTATACCAAAACCTCAACGGCATGTCTTAGCTTATTTGGCAAAAATATATGCGCATCTGGCAATTTCCCTGCACTGGCGGGGGGTGTCCCTCTGGTTATTTGACTTGCCGCGTTCTGTTATTGCACTTTGGACGGCAGGCACGTTTCGCCGTTGCCAAGGTGCGTTGTAGACATCCATGGTTCTCCCAGGACAACTCTCAGCGGTACGGAAGCCGGCAACCCCCGGCGATACCCCTATGACTCTCTATGGGATAACATGGGCCCGAGAGGTGCGCGAAAAATCGCTCGCCCGCGCGAGGGCGGAATCCTTCGGGTTCTCAGAAGGGCGATGAAGTGGTACGTGTCTGCAAAGACCGTGTTCACGTCTACGGCGCGGCGAGGCCGGACAAGCAAGGCAGCTCAAGGCGTCGTCGTGCAACACCCGGTCCTCCCTGCGGCGTGGCAAGGCCGGACACGCAAGGCAGCTCGAGGCTCGATGCAAAAAGTGGGATATTGGCCTTTCCTGAACGGGCCGGATTTGGTAGTAACCCCTACCATCATCCGCGAGAGTCCGGACAATTCCTCCCATCCGCCGTCTTTTCCCTAAACTTACAGCCCGTCCGTCGGGGAGTTTCGTTATGAAGCGTATCATGCTCCGCATTTCAGCGCTGGGAACGGTCGTCGTGCTCGGGCTGATCGCGATCGCCCAGGCCCAGCGCGGAAATGGCATTGATGCAGACGTGTCGTCTGAGGCGGCGGTCGGCGAAGAGGCCCAGGCCGGTGCGAGCCGGCCGGTGGCGGGTGCGCGGAGTTCCCTTGAGGGCAACCCCCTTCGCGATGGGGGTGGCGAATCGGCCCGTTCCGCCCCTTCCCGGCAAGTATTCATGGAAACGCCCGTCCGCGGCCGCGTGTCCGTAGCCGCGCCCCCCACCGAACCGCCCGAAGACCGAGCGCCCGACCCGTTCCAACGCTCGGCGTTTGGCCAAGACCTTGGCGAGGGAGAAGCCGGCGCGGTTTCGCCAAGGGAGAGGGAGTCGGTGTCGCTGGCATCGCACCACGCGGACACGGCGTTGGAGGAATCGTCGGCCGCGGCGCCGGACGGTGCCGCGGGGAGGAAGCTTCAGCCCTATCCAAGTCGCCAGGGCGATCAGTATCCCACACTGCGCCCGCCGGAGGAGGATCCCGACGCGGCCGGCGCCGGGCCGCGGCTGGGAACCCCGTTGCCGGAAACACCATCGGCCCCAATCGATTTCGGCCCAACCGCCCGGCCGGTTGGCCGAATACCGATACCGGGCGAAGAACACAACGGGGTGGACTTGGCCGCCCCGGGCCCGCGCTCCGAACGCGGCGTCATCCCCAACACGGACCCGCCCGAAACGGCCAGTGAAGCGGTGTTGGGCGAAGCGGTGCTGGGCGAAGGGGCGGGCCAGCCCGGCGCAAAGCACCTCGAGGGCGCCCAGACACCCCAAGTAACGATTGAGAAGATCGCGCCGGCGGGCATGCAGGTCGGAAAACCGGCCACGTTTGTGGTGAAGGTCCGGAATACCGGCTCCGTGGCGGCTACCGGCGTCGAGGTGCGCGACCAGGTGCCGAAAGGAACGCAGCTCAGTTCGACCACGCCGCGGGCAAGGCAGGGAACGCGGGGCGAATTGGTCTGGTCGCTGGGCACGCTGGAACCCGGGGAGGAAACGGCCGTCGAGATGCACGTGACCCCCACGGAAGAAGGGGAACTCGGCAGTGTCGCGACCGTGCACTTCAGCGCCGCCGCGTCGGCGCGGAGCATCGCCACCAAGCCGGAACTCTTGCTCGAAGCGTCGGCCCCCTCGCAAGCGCTCCTCGGCGATACCCTCACGCTGAGCATCAAGCTGTCGAATCCCGGCACCGGCGTCGCCACCGGCGTCATCCTCTCGGAACGGGTCCCTCCCGGGCTCCGCCACCCGGCCGGCGCCGACCTCGAATACGACGTCGGCACGCTGAAGCCCGGCGAGTCGAGGCAACTGGAACTCGAGCTGGTGGCCGATCGGGCCGGGGCGGTCACCAACGTGATGCTCGCCCGCGGCGATGGAAACCTGCGGGCCGAGCATCGGTTGGACGTCCAGGTCATCGCCCCGGAACTGGAATTGGCCATCGACGGGCCGCACCGCCGGTTCCTCGAGCGCGAGGCGGTTTACGAACTGGGGATTTCCAACCCGGGCACCGCCCCGGCCCAAAATGTCGAACTCGTGGTTCATCTGCCGGACGGGCTGGAGTTCATCAGCGCCAACAACGCGGGGCATTACGAGGAAACCACGCGCGCCGTCCACTGGCGCCTGGAAGAACTGCCCGTGCACGAAACCGGCGTTGTCGAATTGGTCACCATGCCGGTTCGGGCGGGCGAGCATTCGTTGCGGGCACGGGGCACAGCGGCACGGGGTGTCGAGGCCGAGTCGGAGCAGGCCGTTTCGATCGAGGGGATCGCCGCCATCCTATTCGAGGTCCGCGACGTGGTCGACCCGATCGAGGTGGGCGGCGAGACGGTATACGAGATCAAGGTGCTGAACCAGGGCACCAAGGCATCCTCCAACGTGCAGGTCCACGTGCTGCTGCCGGCGGAAATGCAGCCGCTGGCGGCCGAAGGACCGACCCAGCACGCCATCGACGGCCGGCAGGTCGTCTTCGAGCCGCTCCGCCGCTTGGCACCGAAGGCCGATACGATGTATCGTATAAGAGTGCGGGGGCTCGAACCCGGCGACCTCCGTACCCGCGTCCAAGTGCTCACCGACGAAATGCAGGGCGTTCCCGTAACCAAGGAGGAGAGCACGCGGGTGTACACCGACCGGTGACCACCGACCGATGCCTCCTTCCGATTTGCCGCCCCCCCGGCCTGGTGACCAACCGGATTCCCCGTGCAGCCGGTGCCCGGGTTGCGACGGTGCCGCTCCGCCTGGGGGCACCGCGCCGCCCGAGCCCGAGTCCGGCGGCCCGTGGGCGTACATGGCACCGGCCGGCTTCTTCCTGTTTCCCATCGTGCTCGCCATTCTTGGGGCCATTCTGGGGGGCACCATAGGCCTCGGCGAGTTGTTAGGGGGCCTGCTTGGACTCGGCCTCGGCATGGCCGTCGCGATGCTCGTCGCCCATATCAGCGGCTGGCGCGGGTAGTTTTGAGGTAATGGAGCGGGAGGGTGAACCGGGCTGCTGAGACCGCCGGAATCACCCACCCTACGTTTGGGTCAGCGGCCGGCGCGGGAGTTCCCTTTGCGCCCCTTCTCAAAGACCTTATACTTGGGAAATGGACCATTCCGGACCGCCCAACGGGCCGCGCCTTGCGCGGCGGGCCGTGGCGGCGCACCTTTCTGGGGCTTTTGAGGTATGACAGATCGCGAAAAGGGGGACCACTGGGGTCACTTGGCTTCCGTGTTGGGCGCCGACGCTGAAGAGGAGACGGCGGCCGGGGAACAGCCGCAGGCTGAGGCAGACGTCGAGGCGGCGCCGGCCGAGAGCCCGGCGCCTTCCGATCAGGCCGCGCACGTCCCGCCGGCCGCACCGTACGAACCCCGCCGGACTCGGCCTCAGGCCGACTGGGACGCACTGGTCAGTTCGCTAGGTATTCAGCCACCGCCCGAAGCCGTTGCCGAGCCGTCGGGAGCACCGGCGGCCGACGCGCCGGCGGCCGCGGAACAGGCCGAAGAGGAACTCGACCGGCGGCCGCCCGAGCCGAGCATGTCGACCGAGGAATTGGCCGAGACCGTGGAAAATCTTTCGGAGTGCCTGAGGGCGGCGCCCGCCAGCCTTGGGCACGAGCGCACCGTATTGATTGCTCAAGAGACCGTGGCGGTGTTCGCTGACTTGGGCGAGGACGACGTGCGAAAGGCCGTGGAGCCCGGCGAAGGCGAGGGGCCGAGGGAGGAAGCGTCGAGGCGCCGCCCCTACGAGTTTGGACCGGACGAGAAGGAGTCCGGCCCGGACGGTATCGAGCCTCTGCGGGGCGAGGTGTCCGAAACGGAAGCGGAGGCCGGGGAGGAGGGCGACGCGGAGGAGAAACGCCGTTCTAAGCGCCGGCGTCCGCGGCGGCGCCGCCAGAAAGCCGATATGCCCGACGCCAAACCCGACGCCAAGCCCGGCTCCAAACCCGAGGCCGAAGCCCGCAGTAGGGACGATTCCGAGGACGTCGACACGGAGGCGCTCTGCGATATGGACGGCCCGGAAGCCGGCGGCGAAAAGCCGGGGCACCGGAGCATTCCCACGTGGCAAGATGCCATCGGAGTCATCATCGAAAAGAATATGGGGACGCGTTCGAAGAAGCCCAGCGGCGGGCAGTCGCCCCGACGGGGAAGCCGACGGTCCGGCCGGCGCGGCGGAGGGTAGGGCAATGTAACCATGAGCAGCGTGCTCGCTCCCAGCGACGCCTCCTCGCAACTGCGGGACCTGATTGGCCGGCTCGACCGGCACGGGGGGTTCTGCGAGGTCGTTGCCTCCCTTGAAGCGGGTCGCGCCGCCACGCTCGACGGCGTGTGGGGGGCCGCCTGCTCGCTGGCCGCCGCCCGCTTGGCCGAGCACTGTCCGGGAACCCTTGCCCTCGTTTGCCCGGAGGTGAGTGGCGTCGACCGCCTTGTCGACGACCTGGCGCTGTTCACCTCCGTGCAGCCTGAACGGTTTCCCGCGTGGGAAACGCTCTCGCCGCGCCACGTGCTCCACGACGACGTGTTCGGGGAGCGCCTGCGGGTTCTGAAACGGCTTGCCGGGGCCGACGCGCCCGGAATCCTCGTAGCCGCCGTTCAAAGCCTGCTGCAACCGGTGCCCGACCGTGCCGCGCTGGCGCAGCACACGCGCCGGCTGCGGGTGGGCGCCGAGGTGCCGCCGGGCGAGTTGGCCGCGTGGCTTGCCGAGGCAGGGCTGCACCATACGACGGCCGTCGAACTGCCGGGCGAGTTCTCCGTGCGGGGCGGCATTGTCGACGTCTTCGCGCCGGATTGGGACGCCCCGGTGCGCATCGAGCTGTTCGGCGACGAGATCGAGTCGATCCGCCGGTTCGACGTCGCCTCGCAGCGGAGCCTCGCCCGGCTCGACGCCGTCGACCTCACGCTGGTCGACCCCGCGGCCGCCGGGCGCGCCCACCTGGCCGACTATCTGCCCGAGCCGAGCTGGGTCATGCTGGTCGAACCCGGCGAGATCGACGAGCAGGGGCGGCATTACCTGGAGCGCGTCGAGACGGCGGAGGCGCTGCACGGACTGCCCGAGGTCGTGCGAAGCCTCACCCGGTTGCCTTCGGTCACGGCATGGGGCGTCGCGCCGGCTTCGCTCGAGGCCACCTGCCAGTTGCGGGTCGAATCGGTCGAGCGGTTCAGCGGCGAGTTGGGCCGCGTCCGCGAGGAGCTGGACGAGGCCTCAGCGGGCCAGGAGGTGTTCGTCGTCTGCCAAACCGAGGCCGAGGTGCGGCGTCTGGAGGAGTTGTTTGCTGAAACGCAGGCCGCCCGGCAGGGGCGACTGCACTTTCCCGTCGGAACCCTTTCGAAGGGCTTCCGGCTGGTGCCCGAGCAAACCGTCCTGCTCAGCAGTGCGGAGTTGTTCCACCGCGAGGACCTGGTGCGGCCCGCCCAGCGGCGGCTGGGCCGGGCGATCGACAGCTTTCTCGACTTGCGCGAGGGCGAACTCGTGGTGCACGTCGCCCACGGCATCGCCCGCTACCGCGGGCTGAAGCTGCTGGAAAAGGGGGCACGGCGCGAGGAGCACCTGGTCCTGGAGTTCCACGGCGGCACCCGGCTGTACGTGCCCACCTCGAAAATCGGCCTGGTGCAGAAGTACGTGGGCGGGACCCAGCGGCGGCCCACCCTGGCGCGGCTGGGGGGGCAGACGTGGGTGAAGCAGAAGGCGCGA
>SKJM01000400.1 GCA_007122045.1 Planctomycetales bacterium
AAGCCTGTGCCAAAACCATGACAGGCTGGAAAGCCTGTCCCACGATGACAGGCTGGAAGCCTGTGCCAAAACCATGACAGGCTGGAAAGCCTATGCCAAAACCATGACAGGCTAGAAAGCCTGTCGTACGTTTTTGCACCTGAGTGTTTGCCATGCCCGATTCCGAAAACAAGACCGCCCTGGCCTTCCTTGCCCATCCCGACGACGCCGAGTTCCTGTGCGCCGGCACGCTCATCCGGCTGGCCGACGCCGGCTGGGGCGTTCACATTTGCACGGTCGCCAACGGCGATTGCGGCACCATCAACGAGACGCCTTGGGCCATCGCCGGCATCCGCACGGCCGAGGCCGACCGGGCGGCGAAGCTGATCGACGGCACGTATCACTGCCTGGGCGAGCGCGACGGGATGGTGGTGTACGACCGCGGGCTGATCCAGAAGTCCCTCGACCTGTTCCGCCGGGTCACACCGTCGCTGGTGTTCATCCACGCCGAGAAAGACTACATGATGGATCACGAGATGTCGTCGCTGCTGGGCCGGGCGGCGAGTTTTCTGTTCGGAGCGCCGAACGCTTCGGCGTTTCCGCTAAGCCCCGCGGCGAAGGTGCCGCACCTGTATTATTGCGACCCGGTCGAAGCCCGCGACCCCTACGGCAACGTCGTGGCGCCGACCACCTGGGTGGACATTACCGCCGTGCTGGAGCGGAAGGCCGCAATGCTCGCCTGCCACGCCAGCCAGCGCGAGTGGCTCCGCGCGTATCACGGCGAGGATGAATACATCCGCTCGATGGAACGGCTCGGGGCCATGCGCGGCGCCGAGGCGGGGGCGGCGGCAGCCGAGGCGTTCATCCAGCACCGCGGCCACGCCTACCCGCGAAACGACCTGCTGGAGGAACTGTTCGGCAAGCCGGGCATGGTCGTTTAGCCACCGGCCGCGAATACACGAAAGTGCGATTTCGACATGGGCGTCGAACCCCGACGCCCTCAACCGACAGGGAGAACGAGTTATGGCACGCGCAATCAGCAAGGTGGCACACGACTGGTGGGATTACACGACCCTCGACGAGGAGATTCTCAACGACGCGGCCCGGCTGTCGGCCGACGATCTGGCGCAGATGGCGCGCCCCGGCTTCCGGGTGGTCATGTTCGATACGCTCGAAGAGTTCTACCTGGCCGAGGCGCTGGAGTACATCCATGCGTGGAGCCAGTCGACGCCGGACAACCCGGCGGGCATCTGCGGCCCGATCGGCCCCACCGAGCAGTTGCCGCTGGTCGCCCGGCTGGTCAACGAGTTGGACCTCGACGTGCGGCACGCGCACTTCTGGGGGATGGACGAATGGTTCAACGACGACGGCACACCCGTCTCGCCGGAGCATCCGCTTTCGTTCGTCAAGGCCGACAAGGAACTGTGCTTCGACCGCATCGACCCGAAGCTCCGCATGCCCGACGAACACCTCCGGTTTCCCACCGACGACCTTCCGGGCTTCACCCGCAGTTTCGACGAGGTCCGCTGCCTGGTCATGCAGGGCGGGCAGGGGGAGGTGAAGCACTGGGCGTTCAACGATCCGCCCCGGCGCGTGGGCCAGTACCAGGACTCGCCGCCGCCTCCGGGCGAGTACCGCAAGCTGGCCTCGCGCATCGCCGACCTGCACCCGATGACGCTCATTCAGAACGCGCGGACCTCGGGCGGGGGTCAGGTGCAGCTCGTGCCGCGCCAAGCGGCCACCGTCGGCCCGGTCGAAACGTGGAAGTCCGAAAAGGTGTCCATCTGGCACCCCGGCCATCACGACAACCCGTTCGGCATGCGGCTGACCACGCTGATGATCGCCAAGCGAATTTCCGACAGTTCCGTGCCCATGTCGCTGCTGGCCGACCACCCGAACGTGCAGTTCAGCTTCTACCGCGGCGGGGTGGGCAGCACGGTAACCGAGATGCACTGATACCCTCCGGGGACTGTCCCGAGCAGTCGTACTTTGTGGACAGGGCATGCATCATTCGACCTTCGAAAACTGAGGGGACAGAGCCAACGGAGAAATCGTCTCTGTTATCTCGGTTGACTCCTGTTCAGTTCACCCTCGCCCTCCCCTGTCCCGCCCTTCGGCCACACCACCATGAAAACCAACCCCGTCAAAGAGAAACTGCGCCGCGGCGAACCGAGCTTCGGCACGTGGCTTTCGCTGGGAAACCTGCACGCCACCCGCGTACTGGCCCGCGCCGGCTTCGATTGGCTCACGGTCGACCTCGAACACGGCGCCATCGACTGGTCGCAGGCGGCGGCGCTGTTCGGGGCCATCGCCGACGCCGGCTGCGTGCCGCTCGCCCGGGTCCCGGAAGGCGACCACTATTGCATCAAGCGGGTGCTCGACGCCGGCGCGTGGGGCATCGTCGTGCCGATGGTCGAGACGGTCGAGCAGGCGCGGGCGGCCATCGCCGCCGCCCGGTACCCGCCCGAGGGAAACCGCAGCGTCGGCGGCGGTATGCACTCGCTCGGGTTCGAGGCTCCGGTAGGCGAGTACCACCTGCGGGCGAACGAGGAAATCCTGGTCGTCCTCCAGACCGAAAGCCCCCGCGGCGTGGAGAACGCCGAGACGATCTACCGGCTGCCCGGCTGCGACGCCGTGTTCGTCGGGCCGGTCGACCTGCGGTTCACCATGCGGCGGCCCGACGGGGGGTTTCCCGCCGGCGAGGAACACGAGGCGATGATCCAGCGGGTGATCGCCGTGGGGCGCGAGGCCGGCACACCCACCGGCATCCACACGCTCGACCCGCGCGACGCGCTGCGCCGCGCCGAACAGGGCATGCAGTTGATTGCCGTCGGGAGCGACCTGTGGATGATGGCGCAGTCGCTCGACGGCGTGACAGCAGTCCTGTATCCGGGCGGCAAGCCGGACGACTTGGCGCGTTACTGACCCCGCCGAAGAACCGGGGCGAATCGAAGGCAGCCGCCTTGGCGCCGGCAGCTACCACGCCGAGCCGGTCGGGGTGCGCCGCCGCATATGTTTGTGAGTGCGCCTCATGCCATTGGGCGACGCTTGCGACGCCGGAGGTTCCTGTTATAATACCTGCGGTGTTCGAACCGGTACGTAGGTTCGGGGACGGAGGGGAAGTTCGTAGGAACCGTTCCGAACGGGACCGTCCCCGATCCCATGTCGCCCGGCGCCGGTCGTCGTCGCCCAGCTTCCGCCCGTCAAAAGGAGGCGCGTTCGGTGAGTCAAGACCCTACTGCCCGACCCAATTCGGCCCCGCCCGAGCGGCCGCGAAAGGCCCTATCGAAAATGCCGACCGGCATCGCCGGGCTCGACGACGTCCTGCACGGTGGCCTGCCCGAGGCACGCACCACCCTGGTGGCGGGCGGGCCGGGGTCCGGAAAGACCGTGCTGGTCCTCGAAACGCTCTACCGGGCCGCGCAAGCGGGCCGGCCGGGGGTGTTCGTTTCCTTCGAGGAAACCGCCGACGCACTCCACGCCAACGCCCTGGCGATGGGCTGGGACCTCGAAGTCCTTCAGCAGCAGCAACGCCTCGCGCTGCTCGACCCGAAACTCGACTGGCACGCCGTCCGGGCCGGCGAGTTCAGCCTCCGGGGGCTCCTGGCCGTCCTCGGCGGCCACGCCGAACGCCTCGGCGCGCGGCTGTTCGTCATCGACGCCGTCGACGTGCTGATGCGCCTGTTCACGGACGAGGGGCGCCGCGACGACGAGTTGTACGGCCTCCATGCCTGGCTGGTCGAGCACGGATTCACCGCCGTGCTGACGGCCAAGTCGCGGCCCGGCGGGCAGCTCCAGCCCGCCTATTCCTTCCTCGACTTCCTTGCCGACTGCGTCCTCACGCTCGACCAGCGGATCGTCGAGCAGGTTTCCACGCGGCGGCTCCGCGTGGTGAAGTATCGTGGGAGCGGGTACGTCAGCAACGAGTGCCCGTTCGTCATCGCGCACGACGGCTTGGTCCTGATGCCCGTCGCGTCGGCCGAGTTGGTGCAGAAGCCGTACGGCCCGATGGGCTCGTCGGGGCACGCGTCGCTCGATGCCATGCTGGGCGGCGGGTACCGGCGGGGCTCGTCCGTCTTGATTGCCGGTCCCACCGGGTGCGGCAAGACGACCATCGCCTGCACGTTCGCCCGCGGCGCCGCCGAACGCGGCGAGAGGACGCTTTACGTCAGCTTTGAAGAAGCGGAGGACAGGCTGCTCAGTGCGATGCTCAGCCCGGGCCTCGACCTGGCCCCCTTCGTCGAGGCCGGCGTGCTCGAATTCCTCACCGCCATGCCCGAGTCGATGGGTGTGGAAGAGCATCTGCTTCGCCTCCTGTGTGCCATCGCGCGGTTCCGGCCGGCGCACGTCGTGGTCGACGCCATCTCGGCGGTCAACCGCATGGGCTCGGAAGCGGCGGCCTTCGATTTCCTCGTGCGGCTGCTCAGCGCCTGCCGCGAGCAGGGGATCACGTGCTTCTACGTGAACCAGACGCCCCGGGGCTCCGCCGCCGATCACATCACGGGCATGGGCATCTCGTCCCTGATCGACACGGCGCTGGTGCTGGACTACCGGTGGGAAGGAAACCAGTTGGAGCGGTCGCTCGTCGTGCTCAAGTCGCGCGGCGTCTGCCATTCGAACCGGGCGCACCGGCTGACGATTTCCGACAGCGGCATCGGCCTGGCGCCGCTGGCGATGTCATCCAGGCAGGAGGAGACGTAACATGCCACGCTCCGAACCTTCGTCGGGCGGGCCGCGCGCGCCGGTCCGCATGACCCTGTTTGTGGCGGGCGGCGAGGAGAACTCGCGCCGGGCGCAACAGAACCTCGCGCGCCTGTGCGAACAGGAACTCAACGACAACTACACGCTCGACGTGGTCGATGTCCTGGAAGATTTCCAGGCGGCCACGCGGCAGAACGTCATGGTCACGCCCACGCTGATCGTGGCGGAGCCGCCGCCGAAGGTAACGATCCTCGGCGATCTTCGCGATATGGAACGGTTGCGCGCCGCCTTCGGGCTGGACTGACTCATGGAACATGCGATGCCGGGAAGCGACCCCACCCAGAATCAACGGAAGCAGCGGCCGGAGGACTACGAGGCGATCGTGGAGGCCTTGCGCGAAGGCCAGGTCGACGCCGTCGTCGGCAAGGGGGGCATCGCCTTGCTCCGGCTGGCCGAAACCGAGCGGCAGCTTCGCCACAGCCAGGCCCGCCTGCACGTGGCCCTGGAGGCGTCCGGCGGGGGCGTGTACGAACGCGCGGTCCCGCCATGCGACGACGACTACCACAGCGACCGTTGGGCCGGAATGCTCGGGTATCGCTCCGAGGAACTTCCCGCCCACGACCGGCTGCTCGACTGGTGGCTCGAGCGGGTCCACCCGGAGGACCGCCCACCGGCCGAACGGACCTACCGCGACTTCCTCGAAGGGACGGCCGAATGCTACGACCTGGAAATGCGGCTGCGGCACCGTCAGGGGCACTGGGTGTGGGTGCGCGACGTGGCCCGCGCCATCGAGCGCGACGCCCAGCGGCGCGTGCGGCGCCTCGCCGGAATGCTGTTCGACATCACCGAACGCAAAGCGGCCGAAGCAGCGCTCCGCCAATTGAACGCAACGCTGGAACAGCAGGTGGCCGCGCGGACGGCCCTGGCCGAGCAGCGGGCCCACGACCTCCGTCGGCTGGCCGCCGAACTGAGCGATGCCGAGCACCGCGAACGCAAGCGGCTAGCCAAGCTCTTGCACGACGACCTGCAGCAGTTGCTCATCGCCGTCCGGCTCCGCCTCCCGGTACTCGCTGAAGTGGACCCGGCTGAACGTGAGCAACACCTCGCCAAGGTCGACCAGTTGCTCGTCGAGTGCCTGGCCGCCTCGCGGAACCTCACCCAGGAACTGAGTCCCCTGGTCCTTCAGATCGGAACGGTGGCCGAAGCGATCGAGTGGCTTGCCGAATGGTTTCGCGAGAAGCACGGGTTGGCCGTGGCCGTGGAGGCCCGGAATGAACTTCCCGATGTGCCGGAACACCTTCGCATCTTCGTCTTCCAGGCAGTGCGGGAACTGTTGGTCAACGTCATCAAGCACTCCGGCAAGCTGGTATCGCGGGTCCGGCTGACGGCGCGGGACGGATGGCTGACGGTTCAGGTCGACGACTGCGGCGAAGGCTTCGAGCCGGAACCCGTCGAAGCGCGGTTGCGACAGCCCGAAGGCTTCGGCCTGTTCCATATCCGGGAGCGGTTGGATGCCCTGGGGGGCCGGCTGATCATGGAAGCCACGCCGCAGGGCGGAGCCAGCTTTCGATTCGTCATCCCCCTGGCGGAGGACGGTCCGTCGCTCGTGGACGCCGCGGAACCCTCTCGGCCCGAAATGGTCGCACGTGGTGCAAGGCGGCAGAGCGACGATCCGGTCCGATTACTCGTGGTGGAAGACCACGCCGTCGTTCGCGAAGGCTTGGTCGGGCTGCTCCACAGCCACGCGGAATTCCACGTGATTGGCGAAGCCGCCGACGGCGAACAGGCCGTCCAAATGGCGGCCAGGCTCCGCCCGGATGCGATCATCATGGATGTCAACATGCCGGTGATGGATGGTATCGAGGCCACCCGGCGAATCAAGCGGGCGCACGGCGACATCGTCATCATCGGCCTCTCGTTTCACGTGGAGGACGCCGTGGGGCGCGCGATGGTCGAGGCCGGGGCCGACACGTACGTGTCGAAGCACGCCCCCGGGAACGACTTCCTCGCGGCCGTTCGCGCCGCCTGCCTGCCCTGCCCGCAATTGGCGGGAACGGCGCGCGCAGGCCAACAGT
>SKJM01000031.1 GCA_007122045.1 Planctomycetales bacterium
GACGACCACCAGCCCTTCCCGGTCCTCGAACGGCACCCCGAACGCCGCGCCTCCGCCGGGGGCCAGCGCCGGGTGGGCGCCGGCGGCCGTGCGTTCGACGTCGTGTGGGTAAACATTGCGGCCCCGCACAATCAGCACGTCCTTCAAGCGGCCGGCCACAAACAGTTCCTCGCCCACGAAAAAGCCCAGGTCGCCGGTCCGCAAGTAGCGTCCCGCCGTCTCGCCGGCCAGTTGCGCGTCAAAGGTGGCCGCGTTCTCCTCGTCGCGATTCCAGTAGCCACGGGAGACGTGCGGGCCGGCCACCCAGATTTCTCCCACCTGCTCCGGCGCCGCCGGGCGGCTGGTGGCCGGGTCGACGATGGCGATCTTCTGGTCGCGCAGGCTCGACCCGCAACCGACCAAACGCTGCCCGTCCGACGGCGCCCCGTTGTTCGACAGCGCGACGTGCCGTTGAGCCAACGCGCTGCGTGCAAACGTGCGGACGACCGGCGCCGAGGGCGCCCGGCCGCCCGTAACCAGCAGCGTCGCCTCGGCCAGGCCGTAACAGCAGTAGAAGGCGCCGGCGCGGAAGCCGCACGGTGCGAAGGTTTCGGTAAACCGTTCCAGGGTCTCGGCACGGATCGGCTCGGCGCCGCAGAAGGCGACCTTCCACCGGCTGAGGTCCAGCCCGGCAACGTCTTCCGCCGAGGCCCTTTCCGCGCAGAGTTCAAAGGCGAAGTTCGGTGCTCCGCTGACCGAAGCCCCGTACTTGCTGATCGTTTCCAGCCAGCGGAGGGGGCGCTGCAGGAAGGCGGTGGGGGAGAAAAGGACACTTTCCCCACCGACATACAGCGATTCCAGCATCCCCCCGATCAGCCCCATGTCGTGGTAGGCGGGCAGCCACGACACGCCCGTGCCGGCCGACTCGCCCACCGCCGGCGCCGGCAAGCCGAACCCCCGCCGAATCGTCTCCAGGTTGTGGAGCAGGTTGTGATGCGAGATCATTACCCCCTTCGGCGTGCTGGTCGACCCCGATGTGTACTGCAGGAAAACCAGGTCGTCGCCGTCGAACCCCGGGCGTTGCCACGGCTGGGCCCCCTCGTCGGCGAAGTCGTCCACCGCCAGCCACTCCAGCCCGGCCAATTCCGGGCAGAGGGTCTGTTTTCTCAGGGCCGCCAGCGATTTCCGGGTGGTCAGCGCCAGGCGCGCCTTGCAGTCGGCGGCAATGGCCGCCAGGCGAGACGCGGAGCGATTGGGCTTCGCAAATGTGGCGGGAACGGCCAGAACCCCCGAAAAAACGCAACCGAAAAATGCCCCGACGAAATCCAAACCCGGCGGGCAGATCAGAAGGGCCCGATCGCCCGCCTCGCCCACCTGCTGCAATCGCGCGGCAATCGACCGGGCGCGCCGTTCCAAACCGCGGTACGTAACCGATTGCTCACCTCCGTCCTCCCGGAGAAACCGGTACGCCGTCAAATTGGGTCGCTCCCGAGCCTGCCGCTCGAGCAAATGCATCATCGTCGGATCGGTCATGGTGCCCGAGGTTGCCAGTATCATAGGGGTCGAAGTCTAATGGAGCATGGGAAAGAACGGTGCTGGGCGAATGGTGGGACGCCCGATGGAAGCCGTCTGCCGACCGGTCAGCTAGCGCCAACCGCATATCTGAAGGCACAATGCCCGAAGCCTGCCTCTTGGGCCAATGCTACTTACACTATCTCTATAACCGGCACGTCGCGAAATGTCAACTAGCCCCTCGTCTTGCGCGGAAGCGATGCTAGTTGCCGCATCTTCCATATCCTATTATACCCACGAGAGAACCCCCTTGTAAGGCTAGGTTATTTCCGCCCAGCTTGGGTTCGCTGCCGTGTCCCCTCCTTCTTCCCTGCCGGGCTCGCCCCGGCCGGTTCCATGACTGGCCAGCTACCCACGCCCCACTTCCCCGCCGGGCTCGCCCCGGCCGGTTCCATGATTGGCCAGCTACCCACGCCCCACTTCCCCTCCTCCTTCCCCGCCGGGCTCGCCCCGGCCGGAACCAGTGGTTCGCCCCGTTCGCGTATTTCGGCTGTTCGCTTATAATGCACGGCTTGCGCGAGCGGCGGCAACGCCCTGCGGTTCTCGCCCCGTGCGTATTTGACATTCCGGCCGCTTTGTCATTGCCTCCCACAAGTCCAGGAAATCCCTTGGTCATCCCACTGCTCGACACGCTCACCCCGGCGCAACGCGACGCCGTTACCCATTTCGAGGGGCCAATGCTTATCCTGGCGGGGCCCGGCAGCGGCAAGACCCGCGTGGTGACCCATCGGATCGCATGGCTGCTGGAGCAGGGGGTTCCACGCCACAGTATCGTGGCACTGACCTTCACCAACAAGGCGGCCGAGGAAATGCAGGCTCGCGTCGCCTCCCTGGCCCCCGGACAGCGGGTTTGGGTGAGCACCTTCCACCGGTTCTGCGCCAAACTGCTTCGCCAGCATGCCCCACTGGTGGGGCTCCAGGAAAACTACACCATCTTCGACACCGCCGACAGCGCCCGGGCGCTGCGCCGGGCCCTGGAAAAGTGGCGCGGCGAGCCCCCTCGCTTCACCCCCGAGGCGCTGCGCAACGCCATAAGTTGGGCAAAGAACCACCTGCTCACCGTCCGGAACTACCAGCCGCGGCACGGCAACGAACTCGACGCCGCCGTCTGCCAGGTCTACCCCGCGTACCAGAAACTGCTCGCCGAGGCCAATGCGGTCGACTTCGACGACCTGCTCCTCCACGTGGCCGAACTGCTGCGCGAAAGCCCCGAGGTCCGCCGGGGCCTCGATGAACGCTACCGGTTCGTCCTCGTCGACGAATACCAGGACACCAACTTGGCGCAGTACGCCATCGTCCGGGCCATTTCCATCGACTACCCGAACCTGGCCGTCACCGGCGACCCCGACCAGTCCATCTACGGCTGGCGGGGCGCGAACCTGGGCAACATCCTGGAGTTCGACCGCGACTTTCCCGGCGCGAAAGTGGTCCGCCTCGAGCAGAACTACCGCAGCACAGAGCGCATCCTGTCGGTGGCGGGGCAACTGATCTCGCACAACGTGAAGCGGAAAGAGAAGGCCCTGTTCACGCACAACGGCCAGGGGGCGCCCGTCCGCGTCGTCAAATACGCCACCCAGCAGGACGAGGCCCGCGCCATTGCCGCCAAAATCGCCGGCGAGATCCGCTCCGGGCGGCGGCGGGCCCGCGACTTCGCCGTCTTCTACCGCATCAACGCGCTGAGCCGGGCGTTCGAGTTCGCCCTGCGCGAGGAGGGCGTCCCCTTCCAACTGGTCCACGGTCTGGAGTTCTTCCAGCGCCGCGAGATCAAGGACACTTTGGCGTACGTGCAGTTGGCCGGCAACCCGCGGAACGAAATCGCCCTGCTTCGGATCATCAATACGCCGCCGCGCGGGATCGGCCCCACCACGGTGCGCCGGCTCACGGCCCACGCCTCGGCCCGGGGGATGTCGCTGCTGGAAGCCGCCCGCGACGTGGACAACATTGGCCCGGTGAAGCGCGCCGCCGCGGCGAAGGTCCGCCGTTTCGTCAAGCTGCTCGACCGGCTGGCCGCCCTGGCCGGGGCTTCGATCGAGGAGCTGCTCGGCACCGTGGTGGCCGAAAGCGGTTACCGCGAGTACCTCGAGCAGTCGGGCAGCGCCGAGGACGACGACCGCCTGGCCAATATCGAGGAACTGCTCACCGTGGCCCGCGAGTTCGACGAACGGCACGGCGGCGCCGGCCCGCTCGAGGCCTTCCTCGAGGAAACCAGCCTGGTGAGCGACACCGACGACTGGGAACAGGCGGCCGACCGGGTAACGCTGATGACCCTGCACGCGGCCAAGGGGCTGGAGTTTCCCGCGGTGTTCATTACGGCCGTCGAGGAGGGACTGATTCCCCACGAGCGGAACCGCGACAACCCCGACCACCTCGAAGAGGAGCGCCGGTTGCTGTTCGTGGGCGTCACCCGGGCGCAGGAGCAGCTCCAGCTTAGCATGGCCCAGTACCGCGACTTCCGCGGCCGGCGCCGGATGACCATTCCGAGCCACTTCCTCATGGAGCTTCCGCGCGGCGAGATCGAGTACGAAGACTCGTGCGGGGGCACGTGGATGGAGGCGGAACCGCCGGAGGTGGAGCCGGTGTTTGCCCGGGGCGACGACCGGCCGTCGCCCGGCCCGACCGCCCCGCGCCGCCCGGAGGCGGCCATCACCACCGCGGCGAACATGCTTTCGGGCGACGCGCCGCAGGGCGCCGTTTCGCCCGAGGCGTTCGCCCAGGGCATGCTGGTGTGCCACCCGTCGCGGGGGCTGGGGCGGATTATCGCCCTCAGCGGCGGCGGGGCGGGGCGAAAGGCGACGGTCGAGTTTCTCGGCCAGGGCCGCCGCGAAAGCTTCCTCCTGGCCGAAAGCCCCCTGCAACCGGTCGCCCGCCCGGCCGGCAACCCCTGACCGCCCGTTGCAGTTCACGCTTCAGCGTGCTCGCGATACCCCCGCCCCCTTTGCACGCTGAAGCGTGAACTCCAACCATCAGGCTCCCCTCGCGCCGTTTGCACGCGGTAGGGTGAACGCCAACCAGTGCGGGCGGCTAATGCACCTGCGCGACGGCTTCGAGCAACTCTTCCCCAACGATCCATCCGCGGCAATTCGGGCTGCCGCAATCGCACGGCATGGCCGAGTCGGCCGGCCAGCCGTAGTCGATGGTCAGCTCGTCGCCGGGGTGGACGTCGCGGGCGGCTTCCAGCCAAATCTCCGTCTCCGCGGGCGAGCCGTCCTCGTATTCGACCCGCACCAGAACCAGCAGGCAGTTGGGCGCACAACTGTGATTGAGATACCGGAACGGCGCCTCCGGCTCCAACGACAAGTTGCCGCCGAGGTCCATGCAGTAGTTCGACGAGTAA
The DNA here is from genome assembly GCA_007122045.1 of Planctomycetales bacterium. Lineage (GTDB taxonomy): Bacteria > Planctomycetota > Planctomycetia > Pirellulales > Thermoguttaceae > PWXP01. The sequence goes on from SKJM01000031.1 coordinate 4,886, forward strand.
TTCGGATCGGACACGATCCTTCCGCGAATGCGGCCGACGTACCGCCCCGTCTGCAAATGCCGCTTCGCAAAAACCCCCAGCCCGTGACGCGCCGGCTCGACCGCCACCTTCTTGATCCTTCGCTGCTTCATCGTTCCTTTCCAGGGCCTCCCTGCGCCAGACGTGGGATAGGCTTCCAGCCTGTCTTTTCCGCCGATAGGCTTCCAGCCTATCCCACGCAATTCGGTACTCCTTTGTCTTGCACCGTTCACCTCGCAAGCCGGCATCGGTCCGGCTTTCTCCACGCAATCGTACCCGATGCGGGGAACGAGTCAAGGGGGCGCGGCCCGCATTTACAGGCAGCTTGCCATCGGGTATACCAGGGCGTGTCACTCGAACGATCAGGAGAGACCTATCCATGGAGCAGCCGAACGCAACCGGGACTACCGAGCCGCCACAGCCGAAATGGCGTCCTTTGCGGGCCATCGACCGCCGCGTGGCCGGCGTGCTGGCCGAAAAGGCGAAGACCACCCCGGACATCTACCCCATGTCGCTCAGCGCCGTATGCACCGGCTGCAACCAGAAGAGCAACCGGCACCCCGTCATGGCCCTCGAACCCGACGACATCGAGGAGTCGCTCGACCGGCTGCGCGAGATGGGCGCCGTGGTGCTGGTCGAGGGGTACGGCCGGGTGAGAAAATACCGCCATTGTCTATACCAGTGGCTGGGCGTCGATAAGGTCGAACTGGCGGTGATGACCGAACTGCTGCTCCGGGGGTCGCAAACGGTGGGCGAGCTGCGCGGCCGGGCTGCCCGCATGGAGCCCATCGCCGACCTGGCCGCGTTGCACCCCGTGCTCGAAGGGTTGAAACAGAAGGGGCTCGTCGTGCCGCTGACGCCCGAGGGACGCGGCCACGTGGTCACCCACGCGCTGTACCTGCCCGACGAACTCCAGAAGGTGCGGGCGCAGTACGGTGAAGGCGGTTCCGCCGGCCGCGCGCGACCCGCCCCCGTGGCCGCCGAAGGCGCCGCCGCGCCGGCGGCCGGGGGGGGCATCGAGCAGGAAATCATCGCCACCCTCCGCAGCGATATCGACGAACTGAAAGCCCACCTGGCCCAGTTGCGCTCCGACGTCGAACAACTCGTCGCCGCCCACCAGCGCGTCGACGACGACCTGCGGCAGTTGAAAGACGCCCTGGGGGCCTGAGATGAGCGTGCGGCCAACCGTTACCCGGGGGCTGTCCCCATTTTCGCGGCGGAGAGGATATTCCTAATGGAGAACGGTCTTTCGCCGCGAAAACGGGACTGTCCCTTTCAACCGATCGAGGAACAGGCACGCATCCTGGTCATCAACGCCGGTTCGAGCAGCGTGAAGTTCGCGCTGTTTCGCTTCGACACGCTGGAACCCGAAGCCCGCGGCCTGCTCGACCTGACCGCCGGCGAAGGCCCGTTACCGGGGGACTGTCCCGATTTTCGCGGCGGAGAGGATATTCCCAATGGCGAACGGTCTTGCGCCGCGAAAATGGGACTGTCCCCTTCCGCCAGGCCCGAGCGGACCGCCGGCGAAAGCCGCGCCGCATTGACCCTGCGGCCGAGCGCGGGCGAGGCCCTCACCCGCCGGCTCGACGTGCCCGGCTACCATGCCGCGGTGGTTGCGGCGCTCAGGGTGCTCGAGGAGGTCGGGCTTTGCTCGCGGCAGCGGCCGGTGCGGGTGGTGGGGCATCGGCTCATCCATGGCGGCGAGGCCATCCGCCGCCCCGTACGCATCGACCCGGAGGTCAAGCAGGTCATCCGGCAGTACACGCCTCTGGCCCCGCTGCACATTCCGGCCGGGCTGGAGGCTATCGCGGCCACCGAGGAGGCGTTTCCGCATGCGCCCC
>SKJM01000804.1 GCA_007122045.1 Planctomycetales bacterium
CGATGCGTGCTTGGCGGATCCACTTGCTCGCGCTGCGTGCTTGGCGGATCCACTTGCTCGCGCTGCGTGCTTGGCGGATCCACTTGCTCGCGCTGCGTGCTTGTATGCGAGAAAGTCGTGAGGCAACGTGCATTGCAGTTTCGCCCAGCTCAGGCTGGTGGCATTGTCGAACCGACCGTCCCATTCATTTTGCCTAGATCTCCTGGTCCGCCGTCAGCGACCGGCGTATCGGAATCGGTGCCAAGTCGTACTTGGTTACGCTGGCGCGACGGGTTGGGGTCAGGTGGTCTGGAGGCACGTCACCGGGTGGTCGCGGCGAATGTGGCATGGGCACAACATGGGCGCCGGAAGGGCACCATGGCCGTAAAGTGTGCTTGTATCAGGATTTGCATCCTGTTTCCAGATCAAACGTTGCGATTTGTCATCGTTCGCCATTACGGACCGTGACGAAGAAGTGTTCGTAACTCCTTTCCAGGTTGGCACTTACAAGAAACGGCTCGCGTCCGGCGCCCGGCGGCACACGCTGTGCATATTGCTCAACTTGTTCGAAGCCAACCGGGAGTACGCACCATGACTGATCGGGCACGTGTTTTGAAGTCGGAGCAGGCCGACATTCCCAAGGAAATCAGCGATCTCGTCGCCGTAATTGGCGAGCTGCCGCAGGAGTATCGCGTTGCTTTGGAGCCGGCGCTGAAGCGGGTGGTCGACGGGACAGTCCGCCGCCGTCGGATTCTGGGCCTCGTCCAGGACGCATTGGGCCAGTTGCGTCTCGATATGAAGTATCTGGCGTTCGATCTGGAGGCCACCCGCCGCGAGCGGGACGAGTACCGGGGTAAATTGGAAGGGCCCAAGTAGTTGCAGTTTCTGTAATGAGCAACTACGATTGAGGAATGAGGGCCGCAGCGCGGCACCCCCTCTCCTAGCTGCTTATTGGGGGGTGGCGTCCGGCCTGTTGTGCAGGCCGTTTGCGGGTTCAGCGTCCGGTCGGGACGCTGGCGGACTGCACCGTTCCCCTCGAAATAACGGATCCTAGGATTTCGCGGCATGGGCAAACAAACCGCTGAACAGATCGCCCAGCGGGCCTTCGATCTGGGCCTGCTCGACGACCGCCAGTTACGCCAAGTCTGGGCCGAACTCGGCACCAGGAACGTCAAGGTGCGCGAGCTGGTGCAATTGCTCGTCCGGCGCGAGTTCATGACGAACTACCAGGTCGAGCGGCTGCTCAAAGGCGAGAAGACGGGCTTCTTCTACGGCGAATACAAGGTGCTTTATCTGGTCGGCACCGGCACCTTCGCGCGGGTGTTCCGCGCCGTGCATCGCGAGACGGACCAGGTGGTCGCCTTGAAGGTCCTCCGCACCCGGTTCAGCGACAATCCGACCCAATACGGCCAGTTTCTGCGGGAGGGGCAGGTGGGCCAGGCGCTGCGGCACCCGAACATCGTGCCCATCTACGAAGTCGCTTCGGAGGGGAAGCGCCATTTCCTGGTGATGGAGTTCGTCGAAGGCCGAAACCTGCGCGAGTTCGTCAAGATTCGCAAGCGTCTTTCGCCCCTGGAGTCCGTCCGCCTGATGACCGACATCTGCGAAGGGCTGAAGTACGCCTTCGAACATGGACTGACGCACCGCGACCTGAAGATGAACAACGTGCTGGTTTCCAGCCGCGGCCAGGCGAAACTCGTCGATTTCGGCCTCGCGGCCATGGACCAGTTCCTCACCGACGAGGCGCTGGCCGACCTGCCCAATGTGCGAACCGTCGATTACGCGGCCCTGGAGCGGGTCACCGGCGTGCGGCGCGACGATACCCGGAGCGACATCTACTTCGCCGGCGGTATATTCTACAACATGCTGACGGGGTTCCCTCCGCTCTCGGAAACCCGCGACCGGATCCAGCGGCTCAGTAAGACGCGGTTCACCTCGGTCGTGCCGATCCAGAAGGTCGACCCGGCACTGCCGACGGCCGTCACGCTGATCGTCACCAAGTCGATGATGCTCGATCCGGCGCGGCGGTACCAGTCGCCCTCGGAAATGCTGCACGACCTGCGCGCGGCGCTGAAACGCATCGAGGAGGATCCCGCCGCGAACACGAGCGGGCCCCTGATGGTGACCGCCGAAAGCAGCACCGCCGCCAAGGCGCACGGCGAGCCCTCGGCCAAGCCGGAGCACTCGGTCATGGTGGTCGAATCGAACGTGCAGGTTCAGGACGTTTTCCGCTCGGGTTTCCGAAAAGTGGGATACCGCGTTCTGGTAACCAGCGACCCCTCGCGGGCTATCCAACGGATCCGCCAGGACACCACGACGGCGCAGTGCGTTCTTTTCAATGCTCAAGAGCTTGGCGAAGCCGCCCTGAACGGCTTCAACAAGCTGGGCACCGACCCGAAGACCAATTTCGTGCCGGCCATGCTGCTGTTGGACGAGCGGCAGCACGCGTGGGAGGAACGGGCCATGACGGCGGAACACCGAGTGGTACTGCCCCTGCCGGTCACCATGAAGCGGCTTCGCGCCGTGCTGGCGACGCTGGTCGGCAGTGCGAACGCCGCCGAGGCTCCTCATTGACGCCCTTGGCGAGGCTTCTATAATTGCAGCGGTTGAGCCGGGTATCGGCCGGGCGGAGGAATTCCAGCGGCGCCGTGCCGGCCTCCCCAATTCCGTACCGCCCCGGTGCCGGCGCCGTGCTCGCCCGGACCGCCGGGGAGCCTTCCGAAAGGAGCTATGCCATGGCGAATGTCAAGGAACTATCCGAGAGCGATTTTGAAGCCGAAGTCCTTCAGTCGGATCAGCCGGTGCTGATCGACTTCTGGGCTCCCTGGTGCGGCCCGTGCCGCATGGTGGGGCCGATCGTCGAGGAACTGGCCGACGAGAATGCAGGCTCGGTCCGAGTAGCCAAAGTCAACATCGACGACAACCAATCGCTGGCAGCGAATTACCAAGTGAGCAGCATCCCCACCATCATGCTTTTCAAGGGGGGGGATGTGGTCAACCGGTTTGTGGGTGTGCAGCCAAAGAACCGGCTCCAGGAAGCATTGGACGAGGTACTGTCCTGATGGCTTTCGGTAACTTGGGCTGAATTCTGTCCCTCCGCCTGCCGAATAAGTAAGCCGGGTAAATCTTGCCGGTTGCGCCAAGAATGCCGCGCCCTATCCCTGGGACCGGCTCAGGCCGTCGACAGCGGGTTGCGAAGATGTCCAAGTTACGAGAAGAATCCGGGCATTGTTCCGAGGCGGCCGCCAGCCAGCCTGCCGCGAATGAGCCGAACCGGGTCCAACAGAGCCGGATCGACCCCCCCCACGAAACGGCTTCGCCTCCGGCGCCGGCCGTCGCCGAGCCTTCGGGCGAGGCGGCCGCCGCCCCGGTCGACGAGGCCAAGCCGCCGCCCCCCGCCGACGTGGGGAACGAACGAATCCAGGTTCAGGCCGACCAATTGGCCGCCCATCTGCGCGCAAGGCAGCGGGAACTCGATCATCGCGAGTCGCAGCTCAACGCCCGGTCGGCTGCGATGGACCGCGACATGCGCACCGCACGCCTGTGGCTGAAGGAGCGCGAGGTCGAGTTGGCCGAGCGAGCCGAAGGCTTGGACCGCCGCCAGGCCGACCTGGAAAAACGCGAGGCGGAACCCCAGCGCCCTGCGCCCGACCCGGCTCGGGCCGACCGGCACGATCCCACGGACCCGCGGGAGGCGCGCTGGGAAGAAGTCGACCGTGCCGAACGGCAGGTGCAGCAAGCGCGGGCCGAGGCCGAGGCGCTGCGGGAGCAGCTCCGCGAAGCGCATCGGGAGCTTTGCGAGGAGGCCCGGCGGCAACGGCGGCGCCTCGCGGCCGAGCAGCGCGCCGCCTTGGCCGAAATGGCGAAGCAACGGGAGGCGGTTCGCCGGCGCGGCGAGCACGTCGATCAGGCTCGCGCGGCCCTGGAGCAGCTCCGGGCGGAACTGGGCCGGGTGCACCGGGAAACACTCGAACTTCGGTTGGCGACCGAGGAGTTGTGGGTGGAACTGTCCGGTGCCGCGCCGCCCGCCGCACTGACCCAATCGCTGAGCGGCATTCGCAGCAAGCTGGCCGATCACTACCGGCTTGCCAACGCCGAGCTGCGGGAGCAGAAGCAGGAACTGGAGGCGATCCGCCGCCAACTTGGGGAGCAATGCAGCCGACTGGCCCGGCAGAGAGAGCATTACGAGCGTTGGGCTCAACAACACCGGCAGGACGCCGAGGCCGATGCCTCGCGCCTCGCCGCCCGCGAAGCTCAGTTGCACCAGCGCGAGGCGGAATTGGCCGACCGCGCACGGCATTGGCAGGCGCAGCGCCTCGACTATGAACAGCAGATTCGCCGTTTGAAGGCCCAGCGCAGTCGGCGGGCAGCCATGACGGCGTAGCGCCCTCGGGATCGGCAGACAACGCACCGGCAAGCGGCAGGAATTGCGGGTTCGGCCGAGGACTTCGGGCCGGCGGGCAGCGGCCCGGAAATCTCCTAACTTCCTACCAGACAAGGCGTTGCGCAAAAAAGGCCGCCCGGTTTTCCACCTCGCGGCCGTTCTGGCACGCCGCTTGCTAAAAGGACGGTCGGCTGCGTCTGCCGCAGACGCCGCGACGCGGGGGGGCGACCCTGTGTTCCGCCGGTTGCCATGCCTTACGGGTTATACATTTCGGCCGAAGGGGCCCATGCCCAGAGCAAGCGGCTCGAGGTCATCGCCAATAACCTGGCGAACGTCGATACGGTCGGGTTCAAGCGCGAGTTGGCCGTCTTCCAGGCCCGCTACGCCGAGGCGATCGAGCAAGGGCTCGTCGCGCCCTATGAAGGCCGATTGGAGGATATTGGAGGCGGGGTCGAGTTTCTCGCCACGCAAACGGAGTTCGCCCAGGGCCCCCTGCGGCACACCCGGCAGAAGACCGACCTGGCCATCGAGGGCGACGGCTTTTTCGTGGTCGAGAAGGACGGCGAGGAGTACCTGACGCGGGCGGGAAACTTCCGCGTGGCCGCCGACGGCGAACTCCGCACCCAGCAGGGCTACCCCGTCCTGAGCGACACCGGCGCCCCGGTGGTCATCAACCCGGCCGACACCACCTGGGAGATCACGCCGACCGGCACCTTGCGGCAGTTGGGCGCCGTGCAGAACCTGGCGGTGGTGCGTCCGGAGTCGTACGCCGGGCTGCTGAAGGTGGGCGAGAACCTGTTCCGCCCGCTGACCGAACCGGAACTCATCCCCCTCGAAGAGCGCCGCGTTGCCGCCGGCTACCTGGAAGGCTCCAGCGTGAAGGCGACCACCGAGATGACTGCCATGGTCGAGGCTTCGCGCGTGCTGGAAGCCAATATCAACTTGATGAAGGCCCAGGACCAGATGCTCAGCGGGCTGGTCAACCGCGTGCTCAGGGTGTGATTTTTTGTGCATGAGACGGGAGCGGCGACCAAGGCGGTGCAAGACCATAACGTGGGATAGGCTTCCAGCCTGTCAAGTGGGATAGGCTGCCGGAAAAGTCGGCGAAAAAGACAGGCTGGAAGCCTATCCCACGCAACAAAGACAGGCTGGAAGCCTATCCCACGCAATACTGTCCGACCGACGCGAAGCGCCCCCGAGACACCTCCTTCCAACCACTTTTCCCCGGACAATTCATGGCCATTCAAGCGCTGTACACCGCGGCCACCGGCATGACGGCGATGGAAACGAAGCTCGACGTCATCGCCAACAACCTGGCCAACCTGGAAACGGTCGCGTTCAAGAAGGACCGCGCCAATTTCGAGGACCTGTTCTACCGGCATGAAAAGATGCCCGGCTCGGAGGACACCGCCGGCGAGTACACGCCGACGGGCATCCACATCGGGTTGGGAACGCGGGTGCAAAGCGTGCAAAGCGACTTCATCCAAGGGGCCTTCGACCACACCGGGCGCGAACTCGACGTCGTGATCGAAGGGCCCGGCTTCTTCCAGGTGGCCGACCCCGGCGGCGATACCTACTACACGCGGGCCGGCAACTGGTCGAAGAACGCCAACGGGAACCTCGTGGTCGGCTCGGCCGGCCTGGGCCGGCTCCTCGAACCGCCGATCCCCATCCCCGAGGACGCGACCAACATCGTCATCACGCCGGAGGGGATCGTCTCGGTCCGCCAGCCGGGCAACCAGCAGCTCGCGCAGGTCGGGCAGATTGAACTGGCCTACTTCGTCAACCCGCAAGGCCTGCTCAAGCTGGGCGAGAACCTGTACGCCGAGACCGACGCCTCGGGCGCGCCCACGCTCGGCAACCCGGGCCAGGACGGCATCGGCATGCTCCGGCAGAACTTCCTCGAGCGGTCGAACGTCGAGCCGGTGAACGAACTGATCGACCTGATCCTCACGCAACGCGCGTTCGAGTTGAACTCGCAGGCGGTGAAGGCGGGCGACGAAGTGCTCCAAATCGTGGCCAACCTGAGGCGATTCTAATGACGCATCCAAGCCAGAATGCCCGACACCTGCCGGCCGCCCTCCTGCTGCTTGCGGTGGCCTGCGCCTACGGCCCTGCCCGGGCGGCGGAAATCCGCCTGAAGCCCCAGGCGGCACCGTCCGGGGCGATGGTCACCCTGGGCGAGGTGGCCGACGTGTTCGCCGCCGATCCGGCCGAGGCCGAGCGGCTTCGCCGGATCGAACTGTTCCCCGCGCCGGCGGCGGGCCGCGAGCGGTTCCTGCGGGCGCGCGAGCTGCACGATCTGCTCCTGCTGCGCGGGGTGAACCTGGCCGAGCACCGTCTTTCGGGCGCCAGCCGGACGGCCATCG
>SKJM01000328.1 GCA_007122045.1 Planctomycetales bacterium
CGACTTGATCCGCGACATCGACCTCCCACCCGGCGCGGAGGCGGTCGAGTACAACTTCGGCGAGTTGGAGCCGGCCAGCCTGTCGGGCTGGGTGTACGTCGACGCCAATAACAACGGCATTCGAGAGGCTGGCGAACGGGGCATCGGAGGCGTGAAGCTCACGCTGGTTGCGGGCGACGGCACGCCTACCGGCTACACGACGATCACCGACACGGCCGGCTCTTACCGATTCGACCACCTCCGGCCGGGAACCTACCAGGTGGCCCAAACGCAGCCGGAAGGATATTATGACGGCATCGACTCGGCCGGCAGCCACGGCGGCGTGGCCATGGACCCCAGCGACCTGATCTACGACATCGCCCTCGGTTCCGGCGCGGAGGCGGTCGAGTACAACTTCGGCGAGTTGGAACCGGCCAGCATCAGCGGACGCGTCTGGGGCGAACTGAACATGAATTGGAAGTTGGACCCCGGCGAACCGCTCCTCGAGGGCGTCACCATGTACCTGCTCGACGCGTCGGGCGAACGAATCGCGCAGACGACCACCGACGCGCAGGGCGAGTACCGCTTCAGCAACCTCAGGCCGGGCACCTACGGCGTCGAGCAGATTCAGCCGGAGGGATACTTCCAGGGTCAAACGCACCCGGGCAGTGCGGGCGGCACGCTGGCCGCGCCCGACGTGATCGTCGGCGCCGAGTTGGGCTCCGGGACGGTCGCCGTCGACTATAATTTCATGGAACTGCTGCCCAACAGCATTTCCGGATACGTCTTTCAGGACGGCCCGGCCGTCGAGCTTTCGCACAACGAGCCCAAGCCCTCCGTCCACAGGGTCCGCGACGGCACCCTCGCGCCGGGCGATGAGCCCATCGCCGGCGTGGTGCTCCGACTGGCCAACGCCATCGGGCAGCAGATGTACGACGCCGAGGGGAACCCCATTACGGCTGTCACCAACGCCGACGGCTATTACGAGTTCACCGGACTGCGCCCCGGGGTGTACACCATATATCAAGAGCATCCGGAAGGATACGTCGACGGCATCGACACGCCGGGCAGCCACGGGGGCATTGCCAACAATCCGGGCGACCCGATCGACCCGATGCAACTCGGACTGTTCACCGGCGAGATCACGACGGACATGATCGCACGGATTCAGGTGGGGTCGGGCGACCGGGCGGTCGGGTACAACTTCAGCGAGGTGCTGTTCACGCGGCTGCCCCCAAGCCCGCCGCCACCGCCGCCGCCGCCGCCCCCGGTGGTCCCCCCCCTGCACCGCCCGCCTTCCGATCCGCCGGCCCCGCCGGAGCATCCGGTGCCGCTCGCGTGGGCGCCGCCGGTCATGGCCGCGCCCGCGGTGTATCGGCCCATCATCCAGCCGCTGATGTTCGGCGGGTCGGGTACGCCGGTCGGCTGGACCTGGCACCTGAGCATCATCAACGCCGGTATGCCGCGCCACGAGGGCGGTGGCAGCCAGTTCAACTACCGCGGGCGCACCACCCTGTTCGATCCGGTCACGTGGACCGGTTCGCCGGTGGACCAGGGTGTATTCACCGTGCGCAACCCCGACGGGACCACCTCGCACCTGGCCACGTTCGGCGTACCCGGCGGCATCCCGCTGGCCGGCGATTTCAACGGGGACGGCCGCTCGCAGGTGGCCATTTTTCGCGACGGGGTCTGGTTCATCGATCTGAACGGCAACGGCGTGTGGGATGAGGGCGACCTGTGGGTCAAGCTGGGCGACCGCGGCGACCAGCCCGTGGCCGGCGATTGGGACGGCGACGGCAAGGCCGACATCGGCATCTTCGGCCCCGCGTGGCTGGGCGACGCGAGGGCCATCGACGCGAAGCCGGGCCTGCCGGGCGCGCTGAACCCGTCCGACGGCCGCTTCAAGAACATCCCGCCCGAACTGGCCGACGCCGCCGTGGGCCACCGCACCATGCAGCGCACCGAGCGCGGCAACATGCGGAGCGACGTGATCGACCACGTATTCCGGTTCGGCGCCGAGGGCGACCGGGCCGTGGTGGGCGATTGGAACGGCGACGGCGTGGCCACCATCGGCGTGTTCCGCGGCGGCACCTGGTACCTCGACGTCGACGGCGACGGCCGCTGGAGCGAGCACGACATGAAAGTCCAATTCGGCAAGCCCGGCGACGTGCCCGTCGTGGGCGACTGGAACGGCGACGGCATCGACAACCTGGGCGTGTACCGCGATGGCACCTGGCACCTCGATTCCAACGGCAACTTCCGGCTCGACGCGCACGACAAGGTGTTCGAGTTGGGCGGGCCGCACCACCGGCCCGTCGTCGGCGACTTCAACGGCGACGGCATCGACCAGGCCGCCGTCTACGAAGACGCGCCCGCGACCGGCGAGGGGCTGACCTCGCCGTAATGCGCGGCGCCCCCCGAGGACGAACCCTTGCCGGTGTGGGTACGATGGAGTACGATTCGGGAAAAGGCCCGTTTCCGAACGAAGTTGCCACAGAGGACGCCATGACCGAAGACGAGTTGCTTGAGCGCATTACCGTAAACCCGAAGATTTTCGGCGGCAAGCCGATTATTCGCGGGATGCGGATTGCCGTGGAACACGTACTGGGAATGCTGGTGGCCGGCGATACCCCCGAAAGGCTTCTTCAGGAGTATCCGTTCTTGGAGCCGGCCGATATCCAAGCATGTCTGGCCTATGCTCACCGATCGATGTCCGGAGAGCCCTAGCGCCTTGCAGCGCGGAGTTGGAGGTCGTCGAGGTCCAACTGGCCCCTGCCGCCGAGCAGCCCCACGTGGAGGATGGCCTCGCGCGCGCGGGGGGGGACGGTAATGCGGGCGTGCTCCCGCTGCCAGTCGAAGGTGCCGCGCCATGGCCCGACGGCATGCCGGCCGACCGTCGCCCGGTTCTCGTCGTAGAACGTGATGGTTACCAGGGGCGCCTGGGTGCGCGTCTGGCCGGGGCGAAGGTCGCGCCCACGCACGGCGAACGCCAGTTCCAACGCGCGCACCGTCCGGCCGTCGACCGCCAGTCCCTGCAAAGCCTGCGAGCCCCGGCCCGCGATGGTATTCTCGAATCGGGCATACCGGTCGCCCTCGGGAGCCTCGATCGACTCGATGATCTCGACCTGCCGCTGGTAGTGCCAGCCGGCGGCCGACGGAGGATCCCCCATCAACTCCTCGAACCCGCCGTTGACGATGGCCGGATTGGCCGGGTCGGGTTGCACCTGCCGGTAGTCCTCGGCCTGGCCTGTCATCGGCACGAAGAGCGTCGGCTGCAGCGCCTCGCTGACGAGCTTGCCGTCCTGCTTCGTGAAGACGTACAGGGTCTGCTGGTAGCGCCGGCCGACGGGAATGACCATGCGGCCTCCTTCGCGCAACTGCTCGACCAGCGGCGCGGGCACGCGCTCCGGCGAACAGGTGACGATGATCTTGTCGAACGGGGCGTGCTCCGGCCAGCCAAGGAACCCGTCGCCGATCTTGCAGAACACGTTGTCGTAGCGCAGCCGCCTGAGCGTGCGCGCCGCGTCGCGCCCCAGCGAGGGGACGATCTCGATCGTGTACACTTCCCTTACCAGCGGGCTGAGCACCGCCGCCTGGTAGCCGCTGCCGGTGCCGATTTCCAGCACCCGGTCGGCCGGCTTGGGGTCGAGGGCCTCGGTCATGTAGGCCACCACGAATGGCGGTGAAATCGTCTGACCCGAGCCAATGGGTAAGGCCATGTCGAGGTACGCCAACTGCCGGCTGGCCAGCGGAACGAACTCGTGCCGCGGCACGGTCCGCATGGCCTCGATGACCCGCGGGCTTGTCACGCCGGCGGCCACGATTTCGTCATCGACCATCCGGTTGCGGGCGTGTTCGAAGCTTTGGCGTGTTTGGGCGGAGCCCGTCGCCGAGAGGAGGAACACCATGGCCGCCAAGGACACGGTGCGGCAGCGTAGGTGAAGACGCATGACAGTCGTTCTCCGATTGCATTACCTTCGTTGCGGGAAGCGTTGACGCGGGGGCCGGGGCTGCGCCGGCGTGGACACCCGGACCCCGATTCGGCTCGCCCGCCCGGCGCCCTTTCTGCCCTCACCATGCAGATTAGCACCGGCTTGCATGACCCACCCAATGGAGTGTGCCCCCACGTTCATTATACCTCCAGCCGCTTGCCGAAGCACGAGGCCTCTGCCATAATTAAGGGTCCCCCCGCACCGCCCATGACTAAGCCTCATCCGATCAAAGACCGTATCCTCCGCGACGTACTGCCCCGGGTGCAGTTGCCGGGGCAGTACATCGGCGGGGAGCTGAACGCTGTGGTGAAGGACCCCACTACGGTGCGGGGCAGGCTGTGCTTGGCGTTTCCCGACGCCTATACCATCGGCATGAGCCACCACGGCCTGCAAGTGCTCTACGCCCTGATGAACGCGCGGGACGACTGGGCTTGCGAGCGGGTCTTCACCCCCATGCCCGACATGGAACGCCTCCTGCGCGAGCAGGCCATACCCCTGTGTAGTCTAGAGACGCACACCCCGTTGGAGCAATTCGACGTGCTGGGCTTCTCGCTCCAGTACGAGTTGGGGGCGACGAACTTGCTCACAATGCTCGACCTGGGGGGCATCCCGCGGCATGCCGACCGCCGAACGACGGCGCATCCACTGGTGATTGCCGGAGGGCCCAGCGTGGCCAACCCGGAACCATTGGCCCCGTTCATCGACCTATTCGTGGTGGGCGATGGCGAGGAAAGCCTGCCGGCGGTCTGCGACCGGTGGATTGCCGCCCGGGAGGGGGGCGGGACCCGGCTGGAGAAGCTGGCGGCATTGGCCGCTTCGCTCCCTTACGTGTACGTGCCGCAGTTGTACCGAACGGCAGGCGACGGCACGGGGGCGGTCGAGCCGCTGCGGCCGGAGGCCCGGGCAGTGGTCGAGCCGGCCGTGGTCGACGACCTCGACGCCGTGCCGCTCCCCACCCGGCCGGTGGTACCCGTTGTGGAATGCGTGCAGGACCGCATCACCATCGAGATCATGCGAGGCTGCCCCGCTCGCTGCCGATTCTGCCAGAGCAATCCGCTGAAGCGTCCGCTGCGCTGGCGGGGGGTGGAAACGATCGTCCGCGCGGCGGTCGAAACCTACCGGAACACCGGCTACAACGTGGTGGCGCTGCTGTCGCTTTCGACGAGCGACTACCCGCACTTCGACGAACTGCTGGCGCGGCTCTCGGCCGAGTTCCTGCCCCGGGGCGTGTCGATTTCGCTGCCCAGCCTGCGGGTGAACGAGCAGTGGCGCACGGTGGCCGAGCGGCTGGGCACCTACCGGCACTCGGGGCTCACGCTGGCGCCCGAGGCCGCCCGCGACTCGCTCCGCCGCCGCATCGGCAAGCAGCTTGCCAATGCCGACGTGCTGGAGGGCTGCCGCGGCGCCTTCGCGGCCGGATTCCACCGGGTGAAGCTATATTTCATGTGCGGGTTGCCGGGCGAAACCGAGGCCGACTTGGACGCCATTGCCGACCTGGCCGAGGAGATTGCCCGGCTGGGCAAGCAGGTGCGGGGCCGCTGGCCCACGGTGGTAGCCAACGTGTCGAACTTCGTGCCGAAGCCGCAAACGCCCTTCCAGTGGAACGCCATGGAGCCGGCCGAGTACTTCGCCGCCGCCCACGACCGGTTGCGGCGACGGCTGCGCCTCCGCGCCGTGCAGCTCCGCTGCCACGACGTCCGCACCAGCCTGCTCGAAGCGGTCCTCGCCCGCGGCGACCGCCGCGTGGCCCGAGCCGTCGAGTTGGCCTACGAGCGCGGGGCGCGGTTGGACGCGTGGACCGATCACTTCCAGCCGGAGCTTTGGGACGAGGCGCTGCGAGAAGCGGGAATCGACCTGGAGCACGTGCTGCACCGCCCCCGCCCGGTCGACGCGCGCCTGCCCTGGGACCACATCGCCATCCGGCAAGGCCGCCGGCACCTCGAACGCGAGCACGCGCGTGCCGCCCTGTGCGAAACGTAGAAACCATGCCCCGCTACCGACTCCTGGCCATCGACATCGACGGAACGCTGGTCAACAGCCGCGACGAATTGACCGGCTCGACGCGTGCCGCGCTTGGCCGCGCCATGGCGGCGGGCATTCACGTGGTGCTGGCCACCGGGCGCCGTTACAGCCGCACCTTGCACCTGGTGGAGCCGCTCGGGCTGACGGTGCCGCTGGTGACCGCCAGCGGCGCTCTGGTGAAGGACCCGGCCGATCATCGGACGCTGTACCGTGCCCGGTTCGAGCCCGACGTGCTGCGGCGTACGCTGTGCGCCATGGACGAGCAGGGGTTCTGCCCCATCGCCTGCGCCGACACATTCCACGAAGGGTTCGACTTCTACACCGACCGTGACCGGGTCGACGGCGAGGAACTGGCCGAGTACTTCCGCTTGAACCCCGGGGCGGGGCGCATCGCTCCCCGGCTGCTCGACATCCCGCCGCCGGGCACCTTTTGCGCCTTCACCATGGGCACGCACGACGAAATGCTGGACCTGGAAGCGCACCTCAAAGGCCGGCTTCCGGGCAAACTGCACACCCACGTGCTGCGCAGTCCGCGGTACATCGGCTACATGTGCGAGGTGGCCCCGGCCGGCGTGACCAAGTGGTCGGCCATCCGGCGGCTGGCCCGCCAATGGCAGATAGCCGACAGCGACATCTGCGCCGTCGGCGACGACGTGAACGACATTCCGATGATCCGCGCGGCGGGGCTCGGGGTAGCCATGGGCAACGCGCTGCCCAGCGTCA
>SKJM01000034.1 GCA_007122045.1 Planctomycetales bacterium
AGCGGTCGATGGCCTCGGGCAGATTGCCGGCCGCCAGTGCCTGCTCGGCACGGTAGATGAACTCGCGGGCGTCGACGGCGTCGGGCGTCTGCTCCACCCGGCAGCGAAGCCGCCAGTAGGCGTAATTGACAATCTGCCGGTACCGGTCGATATGCCCGGCGCGCTCCTCGAGTTCGGTGATGCGCTCGGCCAGTTTGCGGGCCTCATCGCGGTTCGCGCGGGGGACGCGCGCGGCCACCTCCAGGTGGCTGATCTGGAACGTCGCCTGCGCGTCGGCGGCAAGCTGGTGCTGCCGGTCGGTCCGGTCGGCCGGCGGGGTGTCGTATGCCTCGCGCTCGATGGGGCGCAGCGCCTCGTAGCGTTCCTGATAAATCTGCTCGCGGATTCCGGGCGTCAGCTCGTCGAGTTCCTCCCGGAGTCGTTCGGCGGTTTCCCGGTATCGTTCCAGATGATCGAGCTGGATGATCGTGTCGAACGTGGTCGGAATCTCCAGCAGGCCGTACCGCTGCCATTCCGCGGCGGCTACTCGCCAAGCGTTCTCCGACACGTCGCCGAACACGCCCTCCCGCTGAATGGCGTCGGCGTAGTTGATCTGCGTCATGGGGGCGTCGGAGCGGAACAGCAGCGGGCTGAGGCCCCCCATCGACGCGCCCGCGCTGTCGACCAGGTGCTCGGCGTCGAGGAACCACTGCCGGCCCACCAGCCAGTTGTCGCGGTCGTCGAGCACGGGATAGCGGCCGGGCGGGTGGTACATGGCGTGGCGGCGGTGGAACTCGTCGTCCTCGCGGAACAGGCGGCGGAACTGCCGGTGCTCGTCGGCCCGGCCGACCTTCTGCGCGATGAACCACCCGATGTCCCACCACAGACGCGGCTGCCGGTCGTTCCATTCGGTGCCGTCCATCAGGAAGTTGATCCCGCGGATGACCCAATGATAGCGGTCGCGGTAGTCGTCGAACTCGACCGAGACGTTGTAGGAGAGGTTCCACGCCTGGAACCGCCAGACGGAGACGAAGTTCGGCTGGAGCTTCACGAGCTGGTTGAGCGTGGCGGAAAGGTTGGTCCAGTCTTTCTTCATCTTGTAGTCGTTGGCCTGGTTCCACAGCAGGTTGGCGGCCACGCCGCGCAGCCCGAGGGTGGCCAGCCGGACGGTCTCGCCGGCGGGGTCGATTTCGCCAAGGTGCGTCTGGCTGAGTCCGTGCTCGGAACGCATCCGCGCCAGCACGCCGCCTTCGGAGCCACCCTCGCCGCCGGCGCCGGGGGTGGCCGGCCGGCTGATCGAGAAGATGACGCCCAGCAGCAGGGCCATGGCCACCAGGTAGGCGATCTTGCGATAGAACGATTGGTCGCGTGGATTCATCGTGCCACCTCGCGCAGTTTGAGGAAGAAGTACCCGGCCAGGAACACCGGGAGGACAAAGCCCACCAGGGTGAGGATGCAGCTTGCCAGCAGGTCGCCGGAAATGTTGAAGCCGTAGGCCACCCACGTCGAGTAGTCGAACCACTGGAAGGCCGGAAGAATTTCCACCATGCCCCGCAGGTAGTACCCCTGCAGCGCCGTGTCGACCATGAAGATCAGGTCGCGGAAGAACCCCTCGGGAAGCTCGGAGATGAGGTTCTCCTGGGTGAGGATGCGGTAGAACGCCTCAACCGGCCCGCCGCCGGGCAATTCGCCGCTGGCCAATTGGCCCATGAACCGGGTCGCCATGCCGCCAATCAGCGCGCCGAGCGTCGCCAGCATGGCCACCGGCCCGCTGAGGAACGTGCTGAACATCACCCCGAAGGCGATCATCAGCAGCATCTGCATCCAGATACCCAGGTATCCCTTGACGAAGTTCCAGGCGAACCAGCCCTCGCGGGCGCGGAGGTACATGTCGGCCTGGGCCATGCCGAAGTACTGGCCCGGCTCGATGCACCGGATCCACACCTCCAGCCGGCCGTCGTCGACGAGGTCCTCGAACAGGTCGAACGTGCGGCCGTCGCTGGCGCGGGTCAGCCGGCGGGGGATGATCTGCGAATCGGTGGCGTGCTCCCTGGCCGGGAAGATGCGCACCTCGACCTGCTGGCCCGTGGCCGGGTTGCCCACCATCAGGCTCCCGTGGATGGGCGGGATGTGCTCGCCGGTGACGTCGCCCATGTGGGTGCGGAACACCTCGATGGTCAACTCGATGGGGATGCCGTCGGGGAATCGGTCCTCGGGGAAACGCTGCGGCGTCACGCCCTCGAACGTCCAAATGGCCGAGGCCAGCGTGCCGCCCTGGATGAAGCTCCGGTACGCCCACTCGCCGCCCACGTTCACGCCCCGCTCGACCGGCTCGCCGGCCGGGTCCTTGAACCGCAGCTTGCCGTAGATGGGCACGCGGGCGACGAAGCGGTCTTCGGGCGGCCCGACGGCGTATTCGAGCGGGCCCGGCGCATCGCCCCGCAACGCGCCCTCCGGCACGCGGTAGGAGAACTCGTGCCAGTGCCCGCGGGCCGCATCGGTGCGCACGCGGCCCCGGGGGATCAACTCGCGCCGGTCGGCGTCGCGCCGGAAGGGGTCGACCCGCAACGTGTGCCGATGCCCGTGGGCCGGCTCGGTTTGAATCTCCACCGGCGCCGCCGGTTTGCCGCCGGCCACCTGCTCCTGCCAGGAGGCGCGGAGCCGCTCCAGTTCCCGGGGCGAAATCTCGTGCGTGTGGCTGAGGCCCCGCAGGACGAAGAAGTAGCTCAACACGCCCATGCACGCCAGCATCGCCGTACCCACCACGGCGAAGCCGAGCATCCGGCCCAGCACAATTTCGCTCGCCCGAACCGGCTTCGTCACCACCGTGTGCAGCGTCCGGTTCCGGATGTCGGCCGGCAGGCTGAGCGTGCTGAGGAACAGCGCCAGCAGCAGGATCAGATACATCGTCGACGTCAGGACGAAGCTGACATACAGCCGGGCGGGATCGGTGCTGGCCGGGTCGAGGAAGAACCCGGCGAACAGCAAAATGACAATGAAGACGCCGAAGACGACGATCACCCAGCGGCGGATCGACTCTTTCACGGCCAGCCACGCCAGCGCGCCCACCCGCCGCGACGACATCCCCGCGACGTCGTTGTACGCATCGGCCACGACCCGGCTCATCCTGCGCAGGGCCGCGCCCGGCCCATGTCGCAACGCCGAAACCAGCCAGCCGAGCACCAGGGCCGCAGCCGCCACGCTGCCGACGACCAGCAGCCAGTGGGCCACACCACCGGGAAGCCATTGGAAAAACGGCAGGATTTCCTCTTCAATAGGCATCGTTCAGGCGATTCGTCTGTTCGGGTGTGGGAAATGCGGCTTACGGTTTGGCGGCGACGGCGCCGTCGCCGTCGCCGGGTTGCTCGGCCAGCACGCCCCGGACGCGGCGCCCGGGATGCGCCTCGCTCTGGCGGATGATGCCCAGGAACAACTCTTCCAGCGTGGTGGTCGGGTTGCCCACGGAAACCACTGCTCCCCCGTGCCGCTCGATCACCTGCTTGATCTCCTCCCTGGCCGCGTCGCTGAGCCCGCCCGCGCGAATCTCCGTCACGTCGCGCAGCGTCAGCAGGGTATCCACCCGGCCCAACTCCTTCAGTTCGCCCTGGTAGAGAATGCCGATCCGGTCGCACACGTCCTGCACGTCGGCCAGCAGGTGGCTGCACAAGATGATCGTCTTGCCGGCGTCGCGGAGCCGGAGGATCAGGTCCTTGATTTGCCGGGTTCCGATCGGGTCCAGCCCGCTGGTCGGCTCGTCGAGTAGGATCAGTTCCGGATCGTTGATCAGCGCCTGGGCCAGCCCGATGCGGCGAACCATGCCCTTGGAGTATTCCTTCAATTGGCGTTTCCGGGCCTTTTCCAACCCCACCAACGTGACCAGTTCATTCACCCGCTGGCGGCGGACCTTCCGCGGCATGTTGAACAGCCGGCCATAGAAGTCGAGCGTCTCCTCGGCGTTGAGAAAGCGGTACAGATACGATTCTTCAGGCAGGTAACCAATCCGTTCATTCTTGGTCACCTCGGTCGCGTCGCGGCCGAACACCAGGGCCTGCCCTGTGGTGGGGAACAACAGCCCCAGCAGAAGCTTCATCGTGGTGGTCTTGCCCGAGCCGTTCGGGCCGAGCAATCCGAAAATTTCGCCCCGGCGGATCTCCAGGTCCAGGGCCTTCAGCGCGTCGACCTTCCGGCGGCCCCAAAAATCGCGATACACCTTGGTCAGGTTCCGGGTTTCGACAACAACTTCGGGTGGCGGCATCGATGCAACCTAAAGAGGGGGATTGACGTCGGGGAATCGACCACGATACGAGGACACACCGCCTGCGCTGAGCAACTGCCCGACTTTCTAGCAATACGCAGGAAGCGTTCCGCAGGTTCGCGCGGCACAACCCAGATTATTCACGACGATGTAGGGTGGTGACAAGCAAGCCAAGGCCCTGGTGGGACTTCGGTCGCTCGGCCTGGGCTGCTTCCGGCGCACGACATGCAACCTACCCCAGGCGCGGCTTGCGCAGTCCCACCAACGACCTACGCGCCCTAATCCCTACATGAATAATCCAGCGCAACCGCGCCTGCCGCCATTGTACGGGCACGAAACGGCCACCGCAAGCGAGTGCCCTCCCCCCACAAAAGCCTACCGTGGCAATGGTGAATTCGGTTCGGGCCCCTCGTACTCCGCCGGTTCCAGTCGGCTTGCCTGAGCGCGGTCGGCGGCGGCCTTTTGCCCCTCGCCCAACTCCTCGTACGCCTCGGCTCGGAGTGTGTACGCCTCGGCTTCGTCCGGGTCGGCCGCGACGGCCGCGTTGGCCGCCTCCAAGGCCGCGACCGGCTGGCCGAGTGCGAGGTGACATTCGCCCATCCGATAGTGAATGCGGCCGACGTCCTGCGGATAGCCCGCTTCGGCCAGCATCGCCCCCAGCAGGGCAAGCGCCTCGCCGTGGTTCCCGGTACCCATGAGACCATCGACGCGGAGCCAGTCGTACTGCCGCCCATAGGGGGACCATGGGTACTCTTGCGGGTCGGTGTAGTTGGCGAACGCTGTTTCCACGTCGAGCCACCGGTCGGCGAACCAGAGGATGGGATCGGACGTCAGGCCCTCGTCGGCTAGCCACGGAAGGTAGACCTTCACGTAGAAGGCGCGCGTCTGCTGGACGGCCTCATACTCGTAGCGGAAAATTTGCTCGACAAATTCGCGCTTGGTCAAGCTGCCGTCGGCTGCCAGCCGCCGTAGCGCCTCGAACCGCGGTACGTAGCCGATGTTGTGCAACTCGTAGACGATATGCGACCACAGGGCCTCGAACACCTCGCCGGCGGGGGCGCCGGGCATGGCGTCGTCGTAGGGTTCCACGCGAATTCGGCCCCGCCGGCCCCGCACCGGCGCCACGTGCTCGGCCTCCGAATGGACCGGGGGAGTCGGGTCCCAGTCGATCGGTTCGCCCAGGGCCTCGCCCGCAAAACGGCGCACCGCCCACTCCCACAGCGCGTCGCCGGGGGTCAAGTATTTTGCCAAGCCGGGCCGATCCTCCACCATGGCCCGCACCTGCCCCCGGCCGTGCTCCAGCGCTTCCTCCGGGAGGTCGAGCTTTTTCGAAGGCTCGTAGTTCGCGCCGGCGTCGTGCGGGTTCTGCTCGATGGCCGCGGCCAGGTCGGCAATGCCCTCGGTGATGGCGCCCCGGGCCACCTTCGCGGCGCCCCGCATGCCCAGCAACTCGGGGTCGTCGGGGTAGACCTCCAGCACGCGGTCCAAGTCAGCGACGGCCCGCTCGTACTCGCCCAGCGCGCTGAGCGACATGGCCCGCCCCATGTGCGCGTCGAGGTCGTCTGCGTCGAGTGCCAGCGCCCGGGTGTAATCGGCAACCGCCTCCTCGTGTTCGCCGCGGAGGGAACGAACCCACCCGCGCGTCGACCAACCCACCGCAAGGTCGGGACTCAGGCCCACGGCGAAGCTCAGGTCGGCCAGGGCGGCGCTGAACCTGCCCAGCCGGGCGTAGGCCGCTCCGCGGTTGCAGTAGGCCTCGGCGTAGTTGGGGGCAATGCGGAGGCACTCCGACAGATCGGCAATCTCCCGGGCCGTATTGCCCATCTGGTTGTGGACCAAACTCCGCAAAAACCAAGCGTCGCCCATGCTCGGATCGAGTTGCAACGCCATGCTGAAGTGGCGGATCGCCGCCGGGTAGTCGCCGTGCCCGAACGATTCGTTCCCGCGGTCAAAGGCCCTTTGGGCCGGATTGGCCGTCGCCGCGGTGCTCAGCAGCGCGATCATCAGCCCGGCGGCGGCGCAGCGCGCGGCGGAAACGGTCCGGGAGAATCTATCATGCGTGTTCATGGCGTGGACTTCAGGAAGGAAGGTCTTGCATCATAGCAGCCCACGGCAAGGTCTTTCAAGAGCGGGAGGGCCGTAATCTTCAGGGCGTTTCAATAGTCGATGGGCTCCCCGGCGTTTGTTCCGTCGAGCATCTTCCGTAGTTGTTCGGGAGTGATGTGCTCCGGAAGCCCGCGCGCGGTGCCGTCGCGAAGCCCGACGTAGACAAGGGCCCGATGATGGCTGGCGAGGAACTCGTACGGTCGCTGGTACGTCATTTCGGGCCGGATCGCCTCGGGGTCGAGCCCAAGTTCCTCACAAAGTCTCGCAAAATGCGCCGCGTCGACGTCGGGCGGCTTACCGAGATGCCGTAGGATGAGCCGATACCCATTCTCGTCCG
>SKJM01000089.1 GCA_007122045.1 Planctomycetales bacterium
ACTGGCCGCACAGTTGGGCGTGCCCGGCCTCCTGGCAGTCAACAAGGCCGACTTGAACCCCGAGGCGAGCGAACGGCTCGAAGCGTTCGCCCGGCAGCGCGGAATTGCCGTTGCCGGCCGCATTCCGTATGATCGGGCCGTGACCGACGCCCAAATCGCGCGAAAGACCGTGGTCGAGGCTTCCGGCGGTCCTGCCGCGCAGGCAATTCGCGCGCTTTGGCAAGAAACGAAAACGCACCTCGACCGAAGCTCGCCGGCGGCGTCCGGCGGGCTGGTCGAGTTGGAGACCCCGGCATGAGCAAAGCCGAAACGTAGAAATCCGCCGCCCCAGCGCCCCCACGACGCCTACACCTGTTGGAGTTCACGCTTTAGCGTGCAAATACCATCCACCGTTGATTCGCACGCTGAAGCGTGAACTCCAACAGAGCGGGCCGCATGGGTGAGCCGCGCGGCTTTCGTGAACTGAAGCACATCACCCCATCCAGGAGGAAACTTGTGAAAATCGCCATCCCACTAGCCAACGGCCGATTGGCCATGCACTTCGGTCACTGCGCGCAATTTGCACTGGTCGACGTCGACGAGTCCACGCGCGAGCATCGCGGTACGACCGTGCTCGAAGCGCCCCCGCACGAACCCGGCCTGCTGCCCCGGTGGCTCCACGAGCAGGGCGCCGAGGTGATCATCGCCGGCGGCATGGGGCAGCGGGCGCAGCAGATATTTGCGGAAAAGGGCATCCGCGTCATCTACGGCGTGCCGTCCGATACGCCCGAGAGCATCGCGAAAGCGTTCCTGGAGGGAACGATCACTCCTGGCCAAAACCTGTGCGATCATTGAGCGGAGCCATGCACGACCCCGAAGGCAAACACGCGCTGCCCATCCTGCGCCGGCAGAGCCACCCGGAATGCTTCGCCTGCACCCGGACGAACGGGCACGGGCTGGGGCTGGAGTTCCATACCGCGGGCGATGGGGCCGTCGAGGCCTCGTTCCCCTGCCAGCCGATGTTCGAAGGATATCCGGGAATGCTCCACGGCGGCATCGTTTGCACGCTGCTCGACGGCGCCATGACCAACTGCCTGTTCGCCCAAGGGCTGGCCGCGGTCACGGTCGATATGAACGTGCGGTTCCGCCACCCGGTAGCGGTCAGCCGTCCGGCAGCGGTCCGGGCATGGTTGGAGTCGGACGGATCGCCGGTCCACCGCCTGGCGGCCGAGGTGCGGCAGGACGGGCGGGTCGTGGCAACAGCCACCGCCCGATTCGTCGAAAAGCGGTTGATGGCATGGTTCAAGAAGAGGGGCGCATGACACAAAAAGTCCGGATTACCGTGCTGGTCGAAAACACGGCCGAAGACGCCGACCTGCTGGCTGAGCACGGCCTGGCCTTCTGGATCGACGACGGCTCGCAACGCATCCTGTTCGATACCGGTCAGGGCAGCGTCCTGCTGGCCAACGCCTATCGGCTGGGCATCGACCTGAGCCGGCTCGATGCGATCGTGCTCAGCCACGGGCACTACGACCACACGGGCGGGCTGGCCGACGCCCTGCGCGGCAGCCGGCCCGGCGCCGTCTACACCCATCCCGACGCGCTGAAGCCGAAGTTCGCGCGGAATAAGGACGGCACCTCGCGCCCCATCGGCATGCCCGAGGCCGCCCGGCGGGCGCTGGAGCGACATCGCGACCGACTGGTGCTCACCGAGAAGCCGACCGCGCTGGGCGCCGGCCTCATGCTGACCGGTCCGGTGCCGCGCATAACGGACTTCGAGGACACCGGCGGCCCCTTCTTTCTGGACGCTTCATGCCGCACGCCCGACCCGCTCCTCGACGACCAGGCCGTGTTCTTCCCCGCGGCACAAGGCACCGTTGTGCTGCTCGGCTGCGCGCATGCGGGGGTAGTCAACACACTGCGCTATGTGCGCCGTCTGACCGACGGCTGCCCCATTCACGCCGTATTGGGCGGCATGCACCTGCTGAATGCCTCGCCCGATCGGCTAAGCCGAACCATCGACGCGCTGCGCGAGTTGGACATCGCCTGCCTGGGCCCCGCCCACTGCACCGGCCGCGCCGCCACCGCCGCCTTGTGGCACGCGCTGCCGGAGCGCAGTATTCCCCTTCACGTCGGAACCCGGGTCGAGTATGAAAACCTTTCTTGACTGCATCCCCTGCCTCGTCCGCCAGGCGCTCGCCTCGGTGCGCCAGGTGACCGACGACGAGCAACTGCATGAACAGATTCTGCGCGAGGTCCTGCACGCGGCCGGCCGAATGGATTTCGATCGGCCGCCCGCGGCGATGTCTCAAATCGTCCATCGGCGCATCCGCGAGTTGTGCCACAACGGCGATCCTTACCGCGCGAGTAAAGGGCGATTCAACCATGGTGGGGATTCTTGCCGAACAGGATTGTCTGGACGCGTTCCTCAACGACGAGTATTACGATTCGCCCACCGCGCTCGTTCGTGACCTGATGACTACCGAGGTGGTAACCGTCGACGCAGACGCCAACATCCTCCAAGCCGCCGACCTGTTCTCCCGCCACAGGTTTCACCTCCTGCCGGTGCTCGCCGGGGGCAACCTCATAGGCCAGATCACTCGCGCCGATGTCATGCAAGCCATCTTGAAGATCCATCACGATGTCGAAATCGAGCAGATCAGCCGGGGAGCCGCTGCCGGCTCTTTTGCGGCGGAGGCATGGGCGAGCGAGTATTCGGGACATACTGCACAGCGGCAAGGCAACGCATCCTTCGTTTGGGAGCAGGCGCCGTGAGAAGCTACGCTTTCGGCCCGGTTCCTTCCCGCCGCCTTGGCCGGTCGTTGGGCGTGGACCTCGTTCCGTACAAGACGTGCAGCTACGACTGCATTTACTGTCAGCTTGGCCGGACTACCTGCATCACAACGCGACGGGAAGAATGGGTGCCGCTGGACGGCGTGCTGGACAGCATCCAGCGAAAATTGGGCACCAAGCCCGACTACATTACCCTCAGCGGCTCCGGCGAGCCGACGCTTTTCTCCCGGCTCGACGAATTGATCGACCGCATCAAGCGGATGACCAAGGTGCCGGTGGCCGTGCTGACCAACGGATCGCTTCTCGGGCAGGCGGAAGTGCGTCGCCAGTTGCAGGAGGCCGACCTCGTGATCCCGTCGCTCGACGCCGGGGACGAGGTCATGTTTCAAGCGGTGAACCGCCCGCACGGCGACATCGTATTCGAGTCCATGCTCGACGGGTTGGCCGACTTTCGGCGCGAGTTCTCCGGCACGTATTGGCTGGAAGTGTTCGTGGTCGGCGGCTATACGGCCATTTCGGAGGAGCTTGCCAAGGTGGCCCGGTGCGTCGAACGCATTCGCCCGGATCGGGTCCATTTGAACACCGTCACGCGTCCCCCTGTGGAACCGTACGCCTTGGCCGTTTCGTATACGCACTTGGCGGAATCGGCTTCGCTCTTCCACCTTCGCGCCGAGGTTGTTGCCGACTATCGCGACGTCCACAGAAAGACGGAGTTCATGGTCGGCCGCGATGACGTGGTGGAACTGCTGCGGAGGCGCCCCTGCCGCCTGGAAGACATTGCAAGCGGGCTCGACATGCACCGGAACGAGGTGGTCAAGTACCTCGAACAACTGCGAGCCGAACACTTGTTGGACGAGGCGCGCGTGGCCGACACGGTATACTTCAAGATGAACCAGTAGCCCCGAAAGGAAACCCCTCATGTCGCGTCTGGATGAAGCGGCGATTTCCAAGACGATCGTTTGCACCTATCACGAGATGCTGCTGGACCGCATCGCGAGCGACGTGCTCGTCGTGGGCGCCGGGCCGGCCGGGCTCGTGGCGGCCTACTTCCTCGCGAAAGCCGGCCGCAAAGTGACTGTGCTGGAAAAGCGGCTCGCGCCCGGCGGAGGCATCTGGGGCGGCGGCATGGCCATGAACGTGGCCGTCGTGGAGGACGAGGCGGTCCCCTTGCTCGACGAGTTGGGGATTCGCTCCGAGCCGCGGCGGGAAAACCTCCACGCGGTCGACTCCATCGAACTAGCCGCCGGACTGTGCTGCAAGGCGCTTCAGGCCGGTGTTGCCATCCTGAACCTGACGACGGTCGAGGACGCGTGCGTTCACCAGAACCGAGTGACCGGCGTAGTTGTCAACCGGACCAACGTTTCCCCAGCCCTGCCCGTCGATCCGATCGCATTTTCAGCGAAAGCCGTCCTCGACGCGACCGGGCACGAAGCCATCCTGGTCGAGTGCCTTCGCAGACGCAATCGGTTGCCGGCCTCGGCCGCAGAAGCGACCGGCGAGGGCCCGATGGATGCCACGGCCGGAGAGGCGTTCGTGATCGAACATGCCGGAGAAATCTTCCCGGGGCTTTGGGTTGCCGGCATGAGTGTTTCCGCGGCCCTCGGCGGCCCGCGCATGGGACCGATTTTCGGCGGCATGCTGCTCTCCGGCAAACGGGTCGCCGAAGCGATCCAGGCTACCCGGCCACCTGAAACCTGAAACCATCCAGTCAGCCAGCGAGTTAACCATGAAGACAATTGGCCTGCTTGGTGGGACGAGTTGGGAGTCGTCTCTTGAGTATTGCACTAACACGGCCTGGCTCACCCGTACCTGCCAACTGCACTTCCCCCCTTCCCCCCCAACGGCGCTGGCACCGTACGACGGAAGCATATTGGGCCAAAGAAAGCTGTCGGCGGCCCCTTGACCTGCCTGTTCTGGCGGTCTATATTGAGGCCAAAACGGCCATCCCGCGTGCGAACCCCCGACGTTCGCCCAAGGAACCGTAACCCTCGGCCGCCGGCCGCAATTTGGCGGCGGCCTCAAGAATACAGGAGCATTTCATGACGTGCCGCACCCCGGCCGTGTGGGCGCTGGTGGGCGCCGCTGCCTGGATCGCCGCCTTGGCGGGCTGCGCTGCGGACGGCGACCAGATCGTACTGCGCCTGGCCGAAACCCACCCGCGAGATTATCCGACCACCGACGCCAACTACGAGTTCGCCCGGCTTGTCCAAGAGCGCAGCGACGGCCGCATCCGGATCGAGGTCTATCACAGTTCGCAACTCGGCGAGGAACGGGGAGTCATCGAGCAGGTGTTGTTCGGGGCCATCGACATGACGCGGGTGAGCGTTTCGCCCCTGGCCTCCTTCGTGCCCGAGTTGGACGCGCTGCAAATGCCGTTTCTCTACGACGGCCCCGACCACATGTGGGAGGTACTGCGCAGCGACGTGGGCCGGGAGATGCTCGACACGCTGGAGCAGGCGGATTTCGTCGGGCTGAACTACTACGACAGCGGCGCGCGGAGCTTCTACAACACCCGCCGCGAAATCCGGCACCCCGACGACATGGCCGGCATGCAGATCCGCGTGCAGGAGAGCCGGTTGATGATGGACCTGGTGCAGGCGCTGGGGGCCGTGCCCACCCCCATGCCGTTCGGCGAGGTGTACAGCGCGTTGCAGACGGGCGTGATCGACGGGGCGGAGAACAACTGGCCCAGCTATTTTTCCACGAGCCACTACGAAGTCGCCCCCTATTTCAGCCTCAACGAACACAGCCGGGTGCCCGAGGTGACCATCATCAGCCGGCTGGCCATGGACCGGCTCAGCGAGGAGGACCGGCAGTTGATCCGCGAAGCGGCCTGGGACGCCATGGATTACCAGATCGAGCGTTGGAACGCCTTCGAGGCCGAGGCGGAACAGCGCATTCGCGACGCCGGCGTGACCGTCACCGAGCGGGAAGACGTGGACGTCGACGCCTTCCGGAAGCGGGTGCAACCCCTGTACGACAGGCTGCCGGAGAATCAGCGGGGCATCGTCGAACGCATCCGTGCCATGGCGGGGCCGCCGGCCGAGGGGCCTTGAGGCCGGCGACGCACGAGGAACAACCGCGCATGACGAACTGGGTATGGACCGCAGTACGCGTGCTTGCCGATGGAATCCGGTTGGGATTCAACTGGCTGTTCATCGGGGCGATTTGGTTTGCGCAGTTGCTGATCGTCGCCCTCGTGACGATCATCGCCGTCCACGTGTTCATGCGTTACGCGCTCGGCGGAGGCCTCCGCTGGGCCGATGAAGTGGCGCTCATCCTCGTCGTCTGGTTCACGTTCATCGCCATGGCCCTCGGCGTGAAGAAGGACCTGCACGTCGGCATCGACGTCCTGCCCAAGCGCCTGCCGGGTTGGATGAATACGGGGCTGGTCAAGCTCCGGGCTTCGGTCATCCTGGCCGTGGCCCTGGTGCTGGTCTATTACGGGCGCGGCCTGGTCCGGGTGGGCATGCGATCGACCCTGCCCGCCACCGGCGCGCCGGCGGGCATCCAGCATCTGGCCATGCCGGTGGCCGGGGTGCTCATGCTGTACGACAGCTTCATGGACCTCTGCGGCTTCGACAAGAAGGACGGATACGTCGACACGCGGATCGTCCGCGACGGCGAGGAGGCTGATTCATGACGGTGGAAACCATCGCGGCGCTGCTGTTGATCGGTTCGTTCGGCGTAATGTTGGTCTTGCGCGTCCCCATCACGTTCGCGCTGGCGTTCTCGGCGATTGCCACCATATTGTATCTCGGGATGCCCATGATGACCGTGGTGCAGCAGATGCTCCAAGGCGTCCATTCGTTCTCCCTGCTGGCGATTCCGTTTTTCATTCTCGCCGGGCAGATCATGGGCCAGGGCGGCATCTCGCAGCGGATGATCGAGTTTTCCAACCTCAT
>SKJM01000053.1 GCA_007122045.1 Planctomycetales bacterium
ACGCATCATCATGCAGCACGACCAGCCCCAGTTCAACCACAACGGCGCCCGGCTCGATTTCGGCCCGGACGGCTACCTGTACGTGGGCCTCGGCGACGGCGGCGCCGCCGGCGACGTGGGCATGGGCCACCCGCCGCTGGGGCACGGGCAGGACGTGACCACGATGCTCGGCAGCGTGCTGCGGATCGGCGTCGAGCAGGAGCCGTACAGCATCCCGGCCGATAATCCGTTGATCGACCAGGAGCTTCCCGATCACGTCGAATACGAAGGCGACGAACCGAGGCCGGAGATCTGGGCGTGGGGCATCCGCGCCACTTGGGGCATGGCCTTCGACCGGCAAACCGGCCACCTGCTGCTGGCCGACGTGGGCCAGGACCTGTGGGAAGAGATCAACCTCATGAAGGAGCCGGGCAACTACGGCTGGCGCATCAAGGAGGGAACCCATTGGTTCGATCCCGACGACATGCAGCGGGTGATCGAAGAGGGGCCCGATCGGGGCTATATGGGCGAGAAGCTCATCGACCCGGTGATCGAATATCGAAACGCCCGCGGGCATGGCCAGGGCCTTGGCATTTGCATCATCGGCGGGCGCATGTACCGCGGCGAGGCGATCGAGGGATTGCAGGGCCATTACGTCTTCGGCGATTGGACCCGGCGTCCGCAGGAGGCCGCCGGTGTCGTGATCGTCGCTCGCCCGCCGGGAGACGCCGGCGCCGGGGAGAACGACCTTTGGCCGCGGAAGGTCGCGATCGAGCTGGATGACTACGTCCTCGGCTTCGGCGAGGACGCCGAGGGCGAACTGTACGTGATGACCACGGCGAACCGCGGCCCGGCGGGAACCACCGGGCGCGTGTGGCGGATCGTCGGCGGAAGGGAGGAATGACCGCCGGGCACCGGACGGTTGTACGCGGCAATCGCAACCTTCCATGGACTGACCCTGCATCATGAAGCAGGCATGAGGATGATGGAGGGCATGCACGAACATGGTATTCCAAACACAAGGAACCCGATCATGACAGATGCAATCTGCAAACAATGCGTTGACCCCTGTGTAGCCTGCGCCCGCGAGTGCGAGGCGTGCGCCACCCAATGCTGCGCCCCGGCCGGCAGCGAGATGGCCGAGTGCCTTCGGACGTGCCTCGACTGCGCGGCGGTGTGCTGGCTGTGCGCGTCGTTGTGCAGCCGGGGTTCGCGGTTCCACGACGACGTGTGCCGTCTGTGCGCCACGATATGCCGCGCGTGCGCCGACGAGTGTTCCAAGCACGAGGCCCAGGCGTGCCAAAGCTGCGCCGAGGCCTGCCGCCGCTGCGCGGAGGCGTGCGAGGCGTGCGCGGCGACGGCCGCATAGGTAAGGCGTGGTAAGGCAATCTCGGGAATCCACCCGGCCGACGCCGCCACGCTGCGCGGAGTCGGCCGGCGGATTCGCGCCGACGGCTGGCCCGGCAATCCTTAGGGGTGGACCCGTCGCCCGGAGCGAGGGCTGGCTCAGCGAGGGCACAAGGGCGTGCCCGATCATGGAATGCACTTTCGGCCAGTACGCTCGCTATGGTCGTCCCGCTTGGGCCTGCCCGATCACCGCAGGCCGAACCACAGGGCGATCAAGAGCAATACGAGCCCGGTCAGGTCGGCAACTCGGCGAATGACGACATACAGCAGTTTGAATTGCTTGTCCATGGCTACACGATCTCGAACCGTTCGGTGTATATCCGTCGCCAATCGATCCCCAGGTTCCGGAGGCTTATTTCCACAATGTCCATCATCGGCTCGGGACCGCAAGTGAAATAGGTATATTCGTGCTTCCGGTCGGGAAGGTACTTCCCCAGCATTTCCCGGGTTACCAACCCCGTTTCTCCCTTCCAGCCTTCCGGCGGCTCTTCCAGAATGTGCACGACGTCAAGACGGATCGTCTTGCGCAGTTCCTCCAGTTCCTCGCCGAATACGACGTCGCCGGCGGTGACGTTCGCGTAAAGAAGGAGCGCGTGCCTGGGGTCCTGGTCGTCGCGCAGGGTGCGCAGCATGCTCATCGCCGGGGTGACGCCAATGCCCCCCATGACCAGGAACAGGTGGCTGTCGGCCTTCGGGGTGAAGGACCCGAAGGGTCCCTCCAGAAAGACCTTCGTACCCGGTTTCATGTGTTTCCAGCTTTCGGTGAAATCGCCCACTTCCTTCGTGGTGAAGCGGATCGTGCGGTCCCGCGCGCTGGAAGCGAAGGAAAACGGATGCTGCTGGAGCGAGAAGGGCGTGTCGCCCACCGTGATCCAGGCGAACTGGCCCGGGGTAAATTCCATCCGCTTGAAGCCTTGCGGCTCGACGGTCATGGTCCACCGCCCGGGAATCTCCTCGTTGATCTCGGTAAGCCGATACGGCTTCTTCCTGCTGAGCCAGGGCCTGACGATGCGCGTATGGAACACCAGGTACATCGAAGCGCCCATCACCAGCACAATCGCCCCTTTCTTCCACAGCGGCTCCAGATAATGCGCCACCTGCACCGAGTGAGCAATGCCCACGAAGACAATGAACAGGCTCAACCCCCCGTGCAGCAGCCGCCACCATTCGTAGTTCAGTTTGAAGGAAAGCCGCCAGAGACTCGAGGCCGTGATCAGCAGGATGGCCACCGTCACCAGGCTCAGGAACAGCGTACGGAGGAAATTGACGGTCGGGTCGAAGTACGCCAGGAATTCGGGTTCGGCCAAGATCAGGATCACCGGGTGGGCAAGGGCAAAGACCGCCGCGACGATCCCGATCTCCCGATGGAAGTGGAGGATATTGTCCATTCCAAACGTCGGGGCAATCCAGGCGAACCGTCCCGAAAACAGCATCTGCAGCCCGAACATGGCCAAGGCGATGAACCCCAACGCCACGCCAAACTCGATCCAGAAGGTGCGGGCTTTGGGCACGGTTCCCGCCAGGGCAATCAACAGGGGAACGGCGCTGAGCAGCACAAACACGCCCACCCAGAGCAAGCCCCTCCGATAGGTGTATCGCATCGTCTGATTCATCCCGGCGGGGGTTCAAGGTTCCTCGTCTTCGTCCGCTTCCGGATTCGCAATGCCGATCACCCCGATGGCCGCGCGGGCGCCCGCATCGCCGGTGGGTTGGGTTACCAGATCGTCTTCTTCCGCGTGGACGATGAGGGAGCGGCCGATCACGGCGTGCAGGGTCAGCCACGGGGCGTGGATGTCGACTTTGGCAACGCCGTCTTCACCGGCCTCGACGTTGCCCAGGTCGCCGGCGTGGTGCTCCTCGTCGCCCGGGGCGCCGTGCGGCATGTCGTCGGGATCGAAGTGCCCGCCCGCCATGGTGCCGTCCGGTCCCCGCAGGTCGCCGTACTCGTGAATGTGAAAGCCGC
Source organism: Planctomycetales bacterium (assembly GCA_007122045.1). Taxonomy (GTDB): domain Bacteria; phylum Planctomycetota; class Planctomycetia; order Pirellulales; family Thermoguttaceae; genus PWXP01. The sequence goes on from SKJM01000053.1 coordinate 3,350, forward strand.
GGAGGCCCGGCTCCAGGCCCCGGATTTCGCCGTACAGGTGCACGCCGTCCTCGGTTTGCCGCAACAGGATCGTGCCCTCGGCCTGGTGGCCTTCAGTCGGCCTGAGCTTCGCCACGGCCAACGTGGGGATTTCCACCTCCTCCATGATCCTTTGGCGGCGCTGCGCGTCGGCCGGCAAGGCGTCTTCCGCCATGTCCAGGGCGGCGGCCACCAGGTCGCCGAGCACGTCGCGCACCTCTTGGTCGAAGCGTCCGACACTCCGGAAGTGCCACTCGGCGAACGTCCCCAGCGTCACCCGGACCGTATGCCGTTCGCCGTCGCGCCGCACTACGAGCCGGACGGTCTCCTCCGGCCGGCGCGCGGCGATGGCCGCCTGCAGATCGGCCGGCGCCTCGACCCGCGTTTTGTCGACCCGCACGATGACGTCGCCGTCTTGCAGGCCGGCCTCGGCGGCCGGGCTGCGCGGGAAGACGCGCTGGAGAAGCACTCCGCGCTGCTCCGCGGGGGGCTCCGGCGATAGGCGGACACCCAGCCAAGCGGTTTCCTCGGGTGCCCTCAGCCGGAGACGAAGACGCGGTCGGCCGCGAAACAGGGGCATACCGCCCAGGCGGACCGTCATCGTTTCCGACTGGCCGTCGCGCACGACGGCCACGTCGACCTCGTCGCCGGGCGCCCGTCTGAGTACCGCCTCCCCCAGCGCCTCGGGCGAGGCCACCTCTTCCTCGCCGAATCGCACGATACGGTCGCCACGTTCCATGCCCGCCTCGTCCGCCGGACCTCCCGGCCACAGGCGGAGCACTTCCGCCCCCTCGGCATCGTCCGGTTCGCCGATCACTGCGCCGAGCAGCGCCCGGTCTTGGGGTGCGGGCTGCTGCTCGTGTTCGTTTGCCACGGCCATTGCCGCCAACGCGGCTGCCCACAAAGCAACCAAGGCCGTTACCGCGATTCCCGCCGCGGGTCCCTTCCTCCTCCGTGCCGATCGGCCCCTGTCGAATTGTCCGCGTACCATCATGGGACTCCCGTTCCGGCAGGTTGTTTCGGCGACCGGCGGAAGCCGGAAGTCCCGCGGTTCGCCATGGTGGTGGTTGCGCTGGAACCGCTCGCCAACTCGCCCGAGCCTCCGGTGCTGACGGGCCGCGGCGCACAGGTTCGCACGGCCGCTTCCTCGCACCCCCCGGAAGAACGCTTGGCGCAGCTCCTGCCGCCTACGGGAGCGAACGGCGCGCCAATGCGGGTTGTCGAGGCGAAAAATGCGCGGAGCACCAAGTCGGCGAGGCAACCGCCGCTCGGGCTAGCGTTTTGGACGGCTCGCACCCCGATCATCGTCCTGACAACATGGCGTGCGCCGCGTCAAGATGTCGGGGATTGCATCGCGGCACCGAACCCTCTAAATAGGTGTATCGCCATGTATAATTCGAGGTAGCGCCATCCCTTCCCCTCCACAGCGGGGCGCGATTGTCGTCCAGGCGCTTGACAGGGCTCGCTGCCGTCTGCTATCATGGTGGATGTGCTGGCAGCCGGGCTGCGGGCAGGGCGCTTGACAGGGGTCGCTGCCGCTTGCTATCATGGTGGGTGTGCTGGCAGTCGGGCTGCCAGCAACGGCAGGGCCTGCGTGCCGGAGTTTGCACCGGGAAGCGAAAAGGCCGTTCCGGGCAGTGCGCTCGGAGGGCGACCGGCTCGCAACGCAATGCCCGACTCATCCTTGTGTGGGAGAAACGTCATGAGATTCGCTCGAATCGGAAAGCACCTCTCGGCACTCGCCGTCGTGGCTGTGTTGCTTACCGCCTGCCCGGCGGTCCACGCGGCCGTCCTTTACCACACAACCTTCGGCGGCACGGCGAATTTGCCGCCGGAACACTGGGCGGTCCTCGCGGGCAACACGGAAAACCCCGGTTGGCACATTGACAGTGGGGGCGACTTCCGATTCAATCAGTCGTCAGCCATAGGACTGGCCACCTACACCGGGCCGCTGACCGACGGCACCTCGAGCGCCGCGCTGGAGAACTTCACCGTAGTTACCGAACTGCGCAAGAGCGACAGCACGTCGTCGCCAATGATCACGGGATTGGCGGCCCGGGTGCAGGACGCCGACAACCTGTATCATGCGCGTCTGCGCGGCAATAACCAGCTTCAGCTTTACCGCTTTATCAACGGCGCCACGACCCAGTTGGGCCCCACGGTTATCACCACCGCCAACTACAGTTCCGGCCAAACCTGGCGCCTGAGTATGACCTTCGAGGGCGATCAGATCACCACGAAACTCTTCGATCACAACAATGCCCTCCGGGGAGCGCTTACCGAGACCGATCCGACGTTCGCCAGCGGCTCGGTGGGGTTGCGGGCGCAGAATCCGTCGGCCTACGAGTCTTTCACCATCAAGACGCCCACCCTGCTGGCCTACGAGGGCTTCCACACCACGATCGACGGAGCGGGCGGCAGCTACCAGGCCGATACGACGATCCGCGGCGCCAACGTGCCCCGGCTCGGCTTCACCGGCGCGTGGACTTCCGACGACCAGTTCGCCACCACGGTCGACTACTACCCGCGGACCGGCGGCTTGGTGCCCAACGTCGACACGACGCCCGGCATGCTCGAGATGTTCCGCACCAGCGGAGGCAGTGACGACTTGAAGTCGCTGCGGCGCAACCTCGATTACCAGTTCGACCCGGAAGACGACATCTACATCAGCTACGCCTTCCAGTTCGACGACCTGGGCACTGCCAACGGGGGCTCGTTCATCGAAGTGCAGCTCGATGGCGCCGGCAACCGCGACCTGACGTTCCAAATCACCCCCGACGGCGACGGCCCCCACGGTATCGGGCAGCTCATCGGCGGCGGCGACGTGGGCGACACGATGGACCTGGGCACCATCACCGCCGGCGAGATGCATTCGCTGGTGATCAAAGTCGAGGGCACGCTCGACCGGCCCTCCGGCTACAACGCATACTACGACGCGATTTCCGTGTGGCTCGACCCGAACCTCCACGATCCGGGCGATCCCGACGTCACCGGCTTCGGCGTGGCCCGCAACCAGGGGTCGACGCTGGGCGACCTGGGAGCGTTCGACGCCTTGCAGCTTACGATTCGCCCGCAGCCGGCGCCGTTCTCGTTCTACTTCGACGAGTTCCGCATTGGCACTTCCTTCGATCTGGTGGCGCCCATTCCGGAGCCCTCCGGCGGGCTGCTGCTGTTGTTGGGCGCCGCGTGCGCCTTGCTACTGCGGCGGCGAAAGGGGTGAACCGGCGTGCTGGCCTCAAAGACGGACCGGAACGGACTGGAACAAGGAACCGTACCATGCAACCGCAGCG
>SKJM01000750.1 GCA_007122045.1 Planctomycetales bacterium
GTGAGTTGGTACAGCAGCCACGTGTCGACCGTGCCGAACATGAGCTTGCCGGCCTCGGCCTTCGCGCGGGCGCCCTCGACGTTATCGAGGATCCAGCACGCCTTGGTTGCCGAGAAGTACGGGTCGATGACCAGGCCGGTCTTCTCGCGGATCATCGGCTCGGCGCCGTCGCGTTTGAGTTGCGAGCAATAGTCGGCCGTGCGGCGGTCCTGCCACACGATGGCGTTGTACACCGGCTTGCCGCTCTGGCGGTCCCACACGACGGCCGTTTCGCGCTGGTTCGTAATGCCCACCGCGGCAATGTCGTCGGTCGCGAGGTTTGCCCGGGCGAGGGCCTCGGCCGTGGTGGCGCTCTGGCTGGCCCAGATTTCCATCGGGTCGTGCTCGACCCAGCCGGGTCGGGGATAGACCTGCCGGAACTCCTTCTGTGCACTGGCGACGATCCGGCTCGACTGGTCGAACACGATCGCCCGGGAACTGGTCGTGCCCTGGTCGAGGGCCAGGATATAGCGTTCGTTGCTCATGGATGCGCCTCCTTCGGTTCGGTGGTGCGTCGGGCTGGGACCCCTTGTGCCGCGAAAACTGGGACAGTCGCCCTGTGAACGGTTGCGATGCCGCGAACCCTCGCACAGACTCCTGCGGACGGCTACCATCAGCCCCCCCCTTCGGTCGGTGCTTGCGGATGGTGGCGTCGCGCGCTATACTGCTCTCAGCGACGAGCCGTTGCTCGTTCTCGCGCGGTCCGTTTGCCCGTCTTCACCAATGAGGGAACGGCCATGAACAATCTTATGCCCTTCGGGGAAGTGTTGGAAGCGGCGGCGTGTCGCGGCCGAAATCGCGGAACCGCGCCAGGAGCACTCCGAAGGCCGTTGTTCGCCCGTGTCGCCCGACGAATTGATGTGCGAGGTCGGCCGATCAGGCGCCTCCCTCTTTCCCCCTTGACCCGAGGACGCCGTCATGAATCAGCCTCTGACCCTCGTGGCCTTTTGCGTTGCCTCCCTCGCACTTGCCGGTGCTCCGGCGCGTGCGGCCGATAATGCCAGGTCCGTCCAGTGGGCCGTCGGCGGCTGCGGCGGAGCGTTCTTCCTCGCGCCGCCGGGCGAACTGGTGATCGACGTGCGATCGGGTGCACGTCGTCTGGGCCGAGGCGACCGACCCGGCCGAGGACGTGCCCGGCGTGCCCACCTACGCGGCCACGTACAACCGGGCGACCGGGCGGCTGGGCAACCCGGCGCTGGTGGCCTACGGCCCGCCGGCGAACGACATCCACAACTCGCCGAGCATCACGTTGGACAGCCGCGGCTACTTGCACGTGCTGGCCGGCACGCACGGCCGCCCGTTTCCCTACGCCCAATCGCTCGCCTCCAACGACGCCGGCGGCGGCTGGACCGAGCCGGTATTGGTGGGCGACGACCTGCGGCAGACGTACATCGGCCTGGTGTGCGATCCCGACGACACGCTGCACCTCGTGTACCGGCTCTGGCGTAGCGGCGAAGAGCCCCACCCGGCCGGCCACCACGCGGTGCTCGCGTACCAACGCAAGCCGGCCGGCGAGCCCTGGCAGGAGCCCGAGGCGCTGGTCGTCCCGCCGTTTTCCGAGTACAGCATCTTCTACCATCGGCTGACAGTCGACCGGCTGGGGCGGCTGTTCCTCTCGTACGACTGCTGGTCGACCTACTGGTTCTACCGGAACGATCACCCCGGGTCGCGGCGCGCGCTGATGACGTCGGCCGACGGCGGCGCCACGTGGCGGCTGGCCGCCGGGACCGCCCTGATGCCGGCCCCGCCTTAGCCGTTTGGACCCCTTCCCTCCCCGCATATTCAACGCACTCATTTCCCGGAGGCCTGATACCCGACGGTTGGAGTTCACGCTCTGCACCCACAAGCACCGCGGCACGGTGTCGCCAATGGCTTGTCGAAGGTGTATAATGAGAAAATGGCGCACAAGCCCCCAAGAGGAACCACAACCTTGGAACTAGCCTCTCGCGAGCCGTCCCTTGATGCCCCCCGAAGCAGGGCCACGCGCGCGATCCGGATCGGTTCGATTAACATCGGTGGGGGGTATCCGATTGCCGTGCAGAGTATGGCGGCCACGCCGACGGCCGACGTCGAAGCGACCGCGGCGCAGGTGCGGCTGCTGGCCGAGGCGGGGGCCGAGGTGGTTCGCGTGGCCGTCGATACGCCGCGCGACGTGGAGGCCCTGCGGCAGATCCGCCGGGAGACCGGCGCCAACCTGTCGGTCGACTTGCAGGAGAACTACCGCCTGGCCGCCGACGTGGCCCCGTGGGTCGACAAGCTCCGCTACAACCCGGGCTACCTGGGCAGCCCGCGGTCGAAACGCACCTGGCAGGAGAAGGTGCGGTTCCTGGCCGCGGTGGCCGGCGAACACGACTGCGCGATCCGGGTGGGGGTGAACTGCGGATCGATCGACCCGACCAAGCGCGGCGAACTGGCGCCCGGCGACAACGTGGCACCGATGCTCGAAAGCGCCCTGGAGCACTGCGCCGAGTTGGACCGGCTGGCCTTCACGCGGTATTGCGTGTCGCTGAAGGACTCCGACCCGGCGAAGGTGGTCGAGGCGAACCGGCGGTTCGCGGCCGCGCGGCCCGACGTGCCGCTGCACCTGGGCGTGACCGAGGCCGGCATGCCGCCCGAGGGGATTCTCAAAACGCGCATCGCCTTCGAGCAACTCCTTCCGCACGGCATCGGCGATACCGTGCGCGTTTCGCTCACCGTGCCGGCGGCACGCAAGGCGGAGGAGATCACCGCCGCGCGGGCGATCCTGGCCGACATCGCCGCCGGCCGGCTGTTGGACGCCGAGCAGCTTGCCACGTTCAGCCGCGGGCGGCTGAACATCATCGCCTGCCCGAGCTGTTCGCGAGTGCAGAACGCCGCGTTCGTGGAGTTGGCCGAGCGGGTGCGCGAGGCGACGCGTTGCGCCGCCGAGCATCCGATCACCATCGCCGTAATGGGCTGCCGCGTGAACGGCCCGGGCGAGACCGACGTGGCCGACCTCGGCCTCTGGTGCGGCCCCACCGCCGTGAACCTCAAGCGCGGCGGCGAGCCGCTCGGGGCGTTTTCGTACGAGGAGATTTTGCCCCGGCTGTTGAAGGAGTTGGACACGATGGTCGGGCAGCGAGCCGTGGGATAAGCTGGAAGCTTATCCCACGGGAATCGACAGGAACAACGTCGCAAGGTAAAATCCGTACAGGTGACCGGAGTTTCCGCGCACCGCCCGAAGGAAGCACGTTATGCCAAAGCTCGACTACCGAAACATCGAACGCGACCCGGCCCGTTGCGGCGGGCAACCTGTCGTGGCGGGAACCCGTGTGCGCGTGGGCATCATTCTGGGCTGCTATCGTCAGGGGATGAGCATTGAAGAGATCGTTCAGCAGTATCCCGTCCTCAAGCCGGCCGACGTGCACGACGCCCTCGCGTACGCCTACGACCACCTTGCGGAAATCGAAGAAGCTGTGGCGGCCGATGATGAAGCGATGGTGAAGGCCCGCTGTGCCCGCGACGATTCGGCATCATGAACGCGCGGTTTTTCACGGATGAAGACGTTTACGCGGCTGTCGCACCTGCGCTGTGCAAAGCGGGCTTCGACGCCGTCGCCGCGCCCGACCGCCTGGGCTTGTCGGACGAAATGCAGCTTACCTGGGCAGCGGACCAAGGGCGTGTGCTGGTCACATTCAATGCCGCCCATTTCGCCAAACTGCACGCCAACCGGGACCTGGTGCGCGAGTACCGCCCCGGCTGGGAGATGTAGAACGGTTTGACTGTTGCGGTTTTGCAGCGCATCATTGTTAGATCGGCCTACGAAAACTCGACAGTCTGGGTGGACGATGCACATTTTGACGGGAATACTGCTTGCAGGGCTGCTGGGGCGGAAGAACCGCGCCTCGATGCTGCCGATGCTGCGTACCGGGCCGGTACAAACCGACCATCTGCTGTCCGGCCGGGTCCGGTTCCGCGTGCCGAGCCTGATCGGGGCGCCCGAGCAGGCGGAAATCCTCGCCGAGCGGCTCCGCACGTTGGAGGGGGTCCGGCAGGTGCACGTGAGCCCGACGACGGGAAGTGTCCTCATCGAATACCGCCAGGCGGTCGTGGAGCCGGAACTGCTGTTCGCCGCCACCGTGCGGCTGCTGGGCCTCGAGAAGGAATTGGAGCACACGCCCCGCCCGGCGCTGGTTCGCGAGCTTCGGGCCGTGCTCGACAGCCTCAACCGGGTGGTATTTGACCGCACGTCGGGGTTACTCGACTTCTCTTCCGCACTGCTATTGATCCTGGCGGCCGTGGGGGTGCGTAACATGACGCAGGAAGGCGCGAAGGCGCTGCCGGCCGGGTTCACGCTCGTGTGGTGGGGGCTGCATCAGCTTCTCGGGCACGGCGGCAGTGGAGAGTAACCGATGATTTGGCAAAAACCCAAGCCGCTGCTTGCGTGCGAGTTGCTCCACCGACTGCCGGGCCGGGTGCGCATCGGCTGCCGCGCGCTGCGGTACCTGGGCGGGCAAGCCGCGGAAATCCACCGCCGGCTGGAGGACCTTGTGCCCGTGCAGGCCGCCGGGGTTTCCGCGCGAACGGAGAACGTGTTGGTCCACTACGATCCGCGGCAGGCGACGCTCGACGACATCGTCGAGCAGGTCGAGTCGATCCTGGGCAGCTATGCGTTGGTGGCCTACAAGGCCGAGCGGACCGCGCAGGATGCCTTGACGGTGAACGAGCGCCGGCTGCAAGAGGAGCCCATCTCGGAAATGCTCGCGCGCATCGGGGTGACCACCGGCACGCTCGCTTACTCGCAGCTTGGCAAGCGGGCGATGCAGCCGCCGGCGACGCTGTTGGGCTCCTTCACGTCGCTCCCGGCACTGACGTCCATGTCGCTGGCGTGGCCCATCTTCCGCAGCGGGCTGAACTCGGTTCTCAGCCGCGGCCGGCCCAACGCCGACACCCTCAGCGCCACCGCCATCCTGGCCAGCATCCTGGCCGGTCGGGGATGGTCGGCCCTGACCATCATCTGGCTGGCCGACATCGCCGAACTGCTCACCGCTTACACGATGGGCCGCACCCGCCGGGCCATTCGCGAGATGCTTTCGGTGGGCGAAGACATCGTGTGGCGGCTGGCCGACGACGGCACCGAACAGCGGGTCGAACTGGCCGAACTGGCCGTCGGCGACCGCATCATGGTGCACACGGGCGAGAAGATCAGCGTGGACGGGCAGGTCGAATCGGGCGAGGCGGCCGTCGATCAGGCCTCCATCACCGGCGAGTTCATGCCGCTGCGGAAGGCCGCCGGCGACGAAGTATTCGCCGGCACGGTGGTCAAGAGCGGGCGCATCGTCGTCCGCGCCCAGAAGGTGGGCGACCAGACCGCCGTGGCCCGCATCGTCCACCTCGTCGAGGAGGCCACCCACCGCAAGGCCAGCGTGCAGAGCATCGCCGACCGCACTTCCGCCCAGTTGATTCCCGTGAACTTCATGCTGGCGGGCATCGTGTACCTGGTTACCGGCAGCGCGGGCCGGGCGCTGAACATGCTCATTATCGACTACTCGTGCGGCGTCCGCCTGTCGACGGCCACGGCCCTTTCGGCGTCCATCTGCACGGCCGCCCGAAACGGCATCCTCATCAAGGGCAGCAATTACCTGGAACTGCTCTCGGAGGCCGACACGCTCATCTTCGACAAGACCGGCACCATGACCGAGGGCCGGCCGCAGGTGACCAGCGTCACGCCGGCCGATGAGCGGGTTTCCGACCGGGAACTATTGCAACTCGCCGCCGCGGCCGAGGAATCGAGCGCGCATCCGATGGCGGTGGCCGTGCTGGAGAAGGTGCGCCGCTCGGGGTTGCCGATCCCCTCGCACGCGAACACGCAGGTGTATACGGCCCGCGGCGTCGAGGCCGAGGTGGACGGCCGGCGGATCCGGGTGGGCAGCCGGCGGTTCATGCTCGAGCAGGGCGTCGACCTCGCGCCGGTGGCCGAGCCGGTCCACCGGCTGGCCCGGACCGGCGAAAGCATCGTGTACGTGGCCGACGAAGAGGGGCTGCTGGGCGTGCTGGGCGTGCAGGACACCCTGCGCGAGAACATGAAGAAGGCGATCAACCGCCTGCGGTACATCGGCATGGACGACATCATCCTGCTGACCGGCGACGTGGAGCAGCACGCCGAGATCGTCGCCACCCGCATGGCCATGGACCGCTTCGAGGCCGAGGTGATGCCCGACGACAAGACCGAAACCGTGCTGAAGCTCCAGTCGCGGGGCACGCGGGTGGTGATGGTGGGCGACGGCATCAACGACGCGCCCGCGTTGGCCTACGCCGACGTGGGCATCGCCATGGGCGGCACGCGGACCGACATCGCCATGGAAGCGGCCGACATCACCGTCACCGGCGACGATCCGCTGATGATCCCCGCCGTGGTCCACCTGGCCAACAAGACGATGAACGTCGTGCGGCAGAACTTCATGACGGCCATCGGCGTGAACAGCCTGGGCATCGTGCTGGCCGCCATCGGCGTCTTGCCGGTGTTCTGGGGCGCCGTGCTGCACAACAGTTGCACCGTGGCGGTGGTGCTCAATTCATCGCGGCTGCTGCTGCACGACGTGGAGGAGCGCCACCGATGAACCCCGACGCCAA
>SKJM01000593.1 GCA_007122045.1 Planctomycetales bacterium
GCATCGCGGCCGGCGCGGCCAGCGTGGCCCACCAGTAGGGAGAACCGGCCGCAAGTGCCACGTACGACCACCAATGGAGCCACTCGAAAAAGTAGTTCGGATGCCGCGAGTAGCGCCACCAACCCTCGCGGCACGTCTTTCCGCCATTCTCCGGCCGGCTCTTGAATCGCGCAAGCTGCCGGTCGGCCAGGATGGTGTTGCCCACACTCACGAACCAAATCAATACGCCCGCCAGGTCCCACGAGGTCCAGCGGGCCGTAGGATTCCAGGCGACGACGAGCACGGGCAGGGCGAAGAATAGGGCGGCCGCGGCCTGCATCTGGAAGAAGGAAAACAGCTTCCGCTGGGCCGCCTCGCCCCACTGAGCCCGCAACGTGCGATACCGCCCTTCCTCCGGCCTGCCGATCACCCGGTCGCGCAGCAGGTACACCGCCAGCCGGGCCGACCACGTGCCGATGAGCACGGCCACCAGGACGCGGCGCGACAAGTAGCCGCCCGAGGTGGCCGCGAAGAAGACGCCCAACAGCCCGATGCCCGCCGTCCAACCCACGTCGACAATGCCCGCGTTGCCCGCCCGCCGCTGGACCAGCCACAGGCCGATCATCATGGCGGAAGCAGCCAGCAACCCGGCCACTACTTGGACACCGGGATGGAGCGGCATGATGAGGACTCCTCGATGGGTGGATTGGTGGTTTCCGGCGTCACGTAGCGGCATCGCACGGCCATGGGCCGATCCTCCGGCGCGACGGCGTCGTTGATTTCGTAGAACATGGGCGGTTCGTAGGTCCATCCGCGAGCGAGCCGCTTCTCCTCCCGCCGGATCTTCCAGAGCACGTAAGGACCGCCAGCCGCCGCGAACACCCGCGACCGCCAGCCAAACTCGTGAACCAACTCATCCAGCAGGCCGGACATGGCCGCGTATAGCGCCGGATTGTTCCAATAGTAGCGTTTCGTGGCCGCCACGACGGCCGTGTAGGTCGTTGCCAGCCCCTCCGCTTCCCATTGGAACCGGCGGCGAATGCGCGGGTCGGGGTGGTCCTTGTATCGCTTCCATCCGGCCAGGGTCGTACGAATCATCCGCACCATGCTCGGACCGTTCACCGCGAAATCGCGCTCGAACGCCGCGACGATCAAATCCGATTCCGACCCCGGCTCGAGGTGCGGGTGCCGGTAGTTGAAGCGGTATTGCCCGTGAGTGTCGGGCAGTGGGTATTCCGATTCGTCCAGCATCAGCCCCCGGCCTGCGAGTTCGGCTTCGAGCGGCGTTCCGGGCAGCGGGGTGTACAGCATGAACTGGTGGAAATCGGTATTGTGGCGGACCGCGCGCTCGATCACCCGGTCGATGTTTGCCGCCGTATGTTCCTCAAGCCCGATGATTGTTGACCCGAGCACGCGAATCCCGTGCGACTGGAGGCGGCGCACCAGGGCGAACGTGTCGGTGCCGTCGAGCTTGGTGTATTGGGCATTCTCGCCCTCAACGCCCATCCAGACCCACGAGATACCTAGCGCCACAAGTTGCTCGATGGAATACGACCGGATCACGCCCGCCGAACTGAACACGTACAGTATCCACGACTTCCCGTGCCGCTGCATTAATTCCAACAATCGCAGCGCCCGGCGCCGATGGAACAGGAAGTTCTCATCCATCACAAAGAACGACCGGGCGCCCAGTTCCCCTTCGATCCGGCACATGACATCGAACAACTCGTCGCCGGTCCGGTAGAAGTCGACCCAATGCCCCTTACCGCCGAACATGGCCGAGGTCGCGCAGAAATTACACCCCACCGGGCAGCCCACCGAAGGGATCAGCGTGGCGGCAACGTCTTCGGGGCGTTCTTTGGGAGAAATCCCCATGTTGCGGGTGCCAATTCGCGTGGGGATGACCGGGTGCCGGATGGGCTGGTCTTCGTCCTCGCCCAGGAAGCGGCGAAACCACCGGACGCCCTCGCCCCGCACGATCCAGTCGGCGTCGACGCGCCGCTCGAGGTCGGCGAGGTTCGCCACGTGGCCCCCCACAACGATCGTCGCCTCCGGCTGGTGCCGCCGCACCAGTTCGCACATCCGGCGGACCTTCAGGACATTCGTCGTGATGCTGCTGATGCCAACCACATCGTACCGGTGGCTGCGAATCTCCTCAGTAAACCGGTCGAGAGTCGGGAAATCGAACAAGGTACACGGGGCTGCGAGGTTCACCTGAATGAGCATCAACCCCCATGAGCGATGAAACATGCGCAGCGAGAACGCCCCCTCCACCCGGGTGACTTGGTTATGGTATAGCTCCATCGGGTTGATGAGCCGGCTGCCGTACTCGTCATCCCGGGCGTACGGGCCGAACACGCCGGCCAGCAGCACCCTGGCCCGGGTTCCCAGGGGGTGCGGCATGGCGGTTCGCCAGCTTGATGACAACCGGTCGTTACACGCGTCTTCTGTCTTCATGACCGATGCTCCGGCGCCGTCTTACCCGGCCCTGATCAGCGGGCGCACGCCACCCACGCCGAAGTAGATGGGGAAACGTGCCTTTTTTCTTGCGCCCCTCGGACGCACATCGCCAGATTGACTATGATACCATGCCCGGGTCTGTCTGGAAACGGAGGAGCCGCATCTTCAGGCAAACTGTCGGCGAGCCCGAATTTCGGGGAAAGACGGTGGCCGAAAAACGGGACTTGCAGCTTATTGGACGAAAAACAATCCCCTGGGAACAATTGCCCTGGGACACGGCTTTCCCGCCCGTACCTCTCCCACCACGGGGCATTTATGCTAATCTTCGAGGTGGCCGGCGTACTCCCGCTTGTCGCCCGGCTTGGGCGCGGTAGAATTACCCATTGGATGCCTCTGCGGTCTCAAGTGTGCAGGCAGCGTTTATCCGGGCAGGTGTCGTTTTCAGGCTTGGAGGCGTACGCGAGTCAAGACGGGTTGCCGGGAAACGGCGAGAAAACAGGAAACACACGTAATCCAAGGCATGGTGGATGTAGCTCAGTCGGTTAGAGCGCCAGATTGTGGTTCTGGAAGTCGGGGGTTCGAGTCCCCTCATCCACCCTTCCGCAAATCCTGTCGGGCTCAATTTGGGGGTGGCGTCCAAGAACCTTGCACAAACCCCCGAGCGAGGGCTAACGGCCGCGCATTTCCAACACTTGCCGCGGGGTTCGCCTAAGACTACGAGGGGGGAGTTGCGTTGCGCAGTCGGGCCGGCTGCGGGCGTTTTCATGCGTCCATCTGGGTGCATCTAAGTACCTTGTGCAGGGGGTGGCGGCCAGTGGCTGCTTGGACCCGCAACCGATCGGTTGGCGGGTTGGGGCATTGGCGCCCGGGTCCTCTTCGCCTAGAATGGAAGGAGGGACTATTACCGGACCGGCCACTGGAAACACCTTTCGGGACGCGAGGCAATCATGTCGATAGCCAGTCACGATTCCAGTGCAGACTTTGGGCTGGAACCCTACGTGATCAACGAAGGGCCGGCCGCGGGCGACGAGCAGGCCACCGTGTGGCTCGACGGCGACGTGCTCGCTTGCGCCTGCCCCGACTGCAATGCCCCCATGTCGATCCGGCTCTGGCTGATGCTGGCCGACTGCTTCCGTTGCGGCGCCACCATCGAGTTGACCGAGGAGCAGGAGCGGGAAGCGCTGCGCCTGCTGCGCGAGCGGGAGGCGCAACGGCGAGCCGAGTCGGCCGAGGCGGCTTCGGCCATCCAGCCGCGGATGGCGCGCCGGCCGAAGGGATCGCAACCGGGCGTGCGCAAACCGGAGCCTCGCATCCATCGGCCCGCTCCGCCGATACCCGAAACGAAGGCGACCGCTCCGGCCGCCGCGCGCCCGGCCGACCAGCCTCCCCAGGCCCGCCACTCCGGCGCGTGGTCGAAGCCCTCGCCCGCCACGAAGGGCAAACCGGCCGACGAGCCGCAGTCGCAGCCGGCCCGGCGACGGGTAGCCGCGTCGGAGGCGCACCGCGGCGCGCGGGCGCGCGTGCGGCAGCTTTACAAACGCGGCGGGCTGGCCGTGTGGTTCTCCGAATGGCTGCGCGACCTGCCGGCATGGCTGGTGAGCTTCGTGTTCCACCTGGTGTTGATGCTGCTGCTGAGCCTCTGGATCATCGAGCCGCCCGACGAGCAGATCACGCTCACCCTGGCCACGTCGGTCAGTGAGCACGACCTGGACGGCCAACTGGGCGAGATCGACCCGTCGGTCGAGCCGCTCGACTTCGAGGACCCCGGCGCGATCGAAGTGGTGCAGGCGCTGGACGACCTGGGGGCGGGCCGCCAGGTGAAGCCGGAACTCGATCCGGTCGACCTGCCCATGGACCTGCACGCCGCGGTGTCATATGTTCCCCAGGCCGCCACGCGCGAGTTCGAGCCGATGCCGCCGGTGCAGGCGGGCAGCATGCTCCGCGGGCGCGACCCGAGGGCCCGCTCCCACCTGGTCCGGCAGGCCGGCGGCACGTCGCAAACCGAGGCGGCCGTCGCCCGAGGCCTGGAGTGGATCGCCCGGCGGCAGAACGACGACGGGAGTTGGAGCCTGCACGAGTTCCACCGGGCCCCCGGGGCCGGGGGCAAGGGGAGCGGCATGGGTTCGGAACGCAGCCGGATGGCCGGGACGGCGCTGGCCCTGCTGCCGTTTCTCGGCGCGGGGCAATCCCACCTGGAAGGCAAGTACACCGACGAAGTGTTCCACGGGCTGAAGTGGATGCTGGAGAACCAGGGGGCCGACGGCGACCTGCGCGGGGCGGGGTCCGGCCGCATGTACGCGCACGGCCTGGCCGCCATCGTCCTGGCCGAAGCCTACGCCCTGACCGGCGACGATCAACTCCGCGAACCCGCCCAACTGGCACTGAACTACATCGCCCACGCCCAGCACTCGGCCGGCGGCTGGCGCTACGCACCCGGCCAGCCGGGCGACACCAGCGTGGTGGGCTGGCAGCTTATGGCGCTGCAGAGCGGGCGGATGGGCGGCCTGCGCGTGCCCCGCCGCACCTTCGACCGGGCCGCCAACTTCCTCGACAGCGTGCAACGCGACTCGGACGGCGGCCGCTATGCGTACATGCCGGGCCGCAACGCCACCCACGTGATGACGGCCCAGGCCCTGCTCAGCCGCCAGTACCTCGGGTGGCCGAAAAGCCATCCGGGGCTTCGCGACGGCGCCCGCTTCCTCCTGGAAGAGCATCCGCCCAGCAAAGACAGCTTCGACCCGTACTATTGGTACTACGCCACGCAGGTGCTGCACCACATGGGCGGCGATCTGTGGCGGCAGTGGAATGCCCGGATGCGCCGCGTGCTGGTCGACACGCAGGAGACCACCGGGCACGAGGCGGGAAGCTGGGCCCCGCGCGGGCCCTTCTCCGACCGCGGCGGCCGGCTGTTTACGACCAGCCTGGCCGTCTGCACGCTCGAAGTGTACTACCGGCACCTGCCCCTGTACGCCGACGATCTGGTCGAACAGACGCTGCGCCTCTTGGAAGAAGAGCCGGACGACGAAAACGACACCAACGATTTGCTCAATGCAACCCGCTAGCAGGAGCCGTTCCGCCGGCGTGGTTCGCCCGCTTCTTCGGTACGATGGAATCGTCCGACTGCCCACCGGCGTGCACGTCGCGCGTGCGGCCTGCGGCCTTCCCCGACCGTTCCTCACCACCATCGTGCGAGGGAACCTGCTGGCTCTCTCAGTCCGTGCGGAGAGTTCCCACACCTGCGCGGGATCTCGGGCTCCGCGGCGTGGAAGACTCGGTTCGGCTCGCAGCCGGCGATACTCATCCCTGTGTCGTTCTCAGAGCCCGAGTCCCACTTTGGCGGCAATCGGCGCCTCAACCGACTGAAGGTGCTCGAAATACTCGATTCTCACCTGTATTTTGTCATGAGCACATCATCCCAAAAGTCGGCAAAACCCTCATAGTTCACAAACACCACGTTGTCGGAGCCGAAATAGTGGCGCGCATCCGCCCGATCAAGTATGATTCGGACAGGCTGTCCTCGCCCGTCGTCGACGAACAGTTGAAATGTCCCCGGCCGGTGGAACACCTCGCGCCCGTTGACAAAAACACGCCCCCCGACACGATCTTCGAGCCACTTTGTTGGCGGGTTCGTCTGAGAGTCTTCAATCCGATCGTACCGAACGAAATAACCGACAGTCGGCTCCCAGCCGTGAATATGATAAGCCCCCACAAAGAAGCACGGCGTTCCCGGAAGGCGATTCTCAACCCAAATGTTTGACCAGTTCCCGCTTCGTGATGGGAACCGGTACATGAACCCCCCAATGACCAGAGAAACAACGGCGACCACCAGCGCAATCAGAAGCATAAGAGAGACAGATTGCCAGCAACTCCGATTTGTCGTGACCTCTGCCGTGTCATACCGTGCTGACGGCAAAAATACCGGGCCGAGACGTGCGTACTTCATGGACCTACCTCATGGGACGTGTACCAGGGTGCCTGCGTGCTTCACGCCGCTGTGCTCCTGGCACTCGCGGGCGATCCGGCCGAAGCCGGTGTACTCGCGCACCACCTGGTTCAATGCACTGCCGCCGTCCGGCGCGGCGAAGCTGGTGACCGTGGCCACGCGGCCCAGCAGGTCGTGCTGGGTCTCGATCCGCCGCACCGCGGCGTCGATGCCCGGGCCGAGGATCGTCACCCGATCGACCGCCAAA
>SKJM01000616.1 GCA_007122045.1 Planctomycetales bacterium
CCGCCGCCACGCCAAAATGACGCACGGACGCTATACGCTATTCGCCCAAAACACAACTTAGCAGGTAGTCATTTGCGAACTTCGCAACCAGTGCCGGAATCCCCAAAGGCCCGCCGTTACGCCGCCACCGTCGCCCGGCGGCTGAAAAAACACTATCCCGGCGCCACGTGCTCGCTGAACTTCGCCACGCCGCTGGAACTGCTCGTGGCCACCATCCTCTCGGCGCAATGCACCGACGAACGCGTGAATCTGGTCGCGCCGGAGCTGTTCCAAACCTACCGGACGGCCGCCGATTACGCCCGGGCGCCGCAAGAGGAGTTGGAGGCGGCCATCCGAAGCACGGGCTTCTTCCGGAGCAAGGCGAAGAATATCCGCGGGGCCTGCCAGGCGATGCTCGAGCAGCACGGCGGCCAGGTGCCCGACAGCATGGAGGCCCTCGTGGCCCTGCCCGGCATCGGCCGGAAGTCGGCCAACGTCGTGTTGGGGACGGCGTTCGGCATCGGCGTGGGCATCGTGGTCGACACGCACGTGACCCGCGTCAGCCGCCGGCTGGGCCTGACGTCGCACAAAGACCCGGAGAAGATCGAGCGCGACCTGATGGCCCTGTTTCCCAAGTCGCAGTGGATTGACCTGGGCCACGCCATGGTCCACCACGGCCGCCGCATCTGCACGGCGCGCAAGCCCCAGTGCGACGTATGTCCGCTGGGCGATATCTGCCCGCGCATCGGCGTCAAGGCCGTTTGACCAGTTCGGCGCAAATCCCTCCGGCCTTCAGCGCCTTGTGCACCGGCGAGAACCACAGTTCCTGCCGCACCTCCAGCCCCGCCTCGTCGCAAATGCCGTACAGCGCTTCGCGGTTGTACGTTCGGCAGCACCACAGGCGGCTGGTCCAGGCGCCGGCCATATTGTCTTCGGTGGTCAGCAGGAGCATGCGGGCTTGCGGTTGCATGACGCGGCACAATTCGCGCAGTCCCAGGGCGGCGTCGGGAAGGTGTTCGAGCACGTAACCGCAGGTGACGCAGTCGAACGTTGCGTCGGCGAAGGGAAGCTGGGTGATGTCGGCGGCGAAGAAGCGGAGCCGGTCGCTGCGCAGCCGGGTCCGGGCGCGGCGGAGCATGCCGGGCGAGAGGTCGACGCAGGTGATTCCCGCGTCGGCGTCGGCCCGCTTGAGCAGGTGCCGCACGAGCTGCCCTGCCCCGCTTCCCACGTCAAGGATGTGCCGGGCGCCGCGCAATTCGAACCTGCCGGGTTGGAACAAGCGCTCGCCCAGGGGCGCGTGCAGCGACAGCGCGCTGCACGTGGCCAGGATGGCCCCCTGCGGGCCGTCGTACACGTGGCGCACTTTTCGGCGATATCGCTCGAAGCTCACTCGCCGGATCAGCGAGTTTTCGAGCAGCCGGTTGAAGAATTTCAGGCGGCGCGGGCCGCGCTGCTTCGGACGATCGGTCGGACGGGGGCGGAGAATCGACATGGGAGCACCACAATTCGAGGGTCGATCGAAGACAACTTCTACAGGATACCAGGAAATGCGGCCCGCGCAAAGGCTCCCACCAAGGAGGCCGAGCCCGGCACCTCCTTGCCGACAGGGGCCGAATCGGGTACCCTGGCGGGTGTATTGCCTTGGGCGGAAGCTCAGGCGCAGACGCCATTGTAGTCTCACAGCGCAACCGTTCCCAGGGGACTGTCCCCTTCGGCCGGTAAGGGGACAGGTCCATTTTTCGGCCATCGCCTTTCCCTGAAAACAGCATCGGTTGGCCGAAAAATGGACCAGTCCCCCGCCAGCCCCTGAGTGTTTACCTGACAGCAAATGGCGTGCCCACCCGCAAACGAAAGGATCGTACCGTGAAAAAAGCATTGACCGTGGCTCTGTTGGCCCTGTGGCTGAGCGGCTGCACTTCCGAGCAGCTTCCCTGGCGCGACGCCGAGCCTACTCCCGATATCCCCGCGGAAGTGGACGGCCACACCCTTCCAGAACCGGGTTCCCCGGCCCCCGAACCGGAAGACGATCCCAAGCCCGACGCCGCGGAGCCGGACGAAGATTCCGACGCCCCCGAAGCCGTGGAGGCCCTGGAGAATTTTGGAGCCACCTTTCGCCGCGATGGCCATGACCGCGTCATTGAGGTCAACTTTCGCGGCACTTCCATTGGCGACGACGCGCTGGAGCACCTTGCCACCCTGCCACGGCTCAGATCGGTGCTGCTGAACGACACCGAGATCAGCGATGCCGGGCTCGCCACCTTGGGCACCATCGCCACCCTCGAAAACATCGACCTGCGCGGTTGCTCGGTGTCGAACGAGGGCATCGGACACTTGAGCGACCTCACCCGGCTGCGCGCCCTCCGGCTGGCCGGCTCGGAGGGCCGGACCACCGTCGACGACGAGGGCCTTGCCACGCTGGCCGGGCTGCGGGAACTGCGGGCCCTGGCCCTCGACGGCCTTTGGGTGGGCGAAGAGGGTCTGAGCCACCTGGAGGCCTGCGACAAGCTCGAGGAACTCTACCTCGCACAAACGGTTGTGGGGGATGAGGCCCTCGCGCTGCTTGCGCAGTTCCCCCAACTTCGCCGACTGCGAATCTCGCAGACGCAAGTGACCGACGAGGGCTTGGCGCACCTGGCCGGCCTGACCCGATTGGACAACCTCGACCTCAGCGAATGCGCCCAGATAACCGACGCCGGCATGGCCCATCTGGCCCAAGTGCCCAGCCTCGAGTCGCTCAACCTCTGGCGCGTGCCCATCACCGACGAAGGCGTAGCGCACTTGGCCGGGCTGACCAACATGAAGTGGCTGAACCTCGACAACACCCTCATCACCGACGCCGGCTTGCAGCACCTGCAAGACATGCGCCGGCTCGAATTCCTGCACCTGGGGTCCACGGTCGTCTCCGACGCGGGCCTCCAACACCTGGAGCCGCTTACGGCGATGGAGGACCTCAGCGTCACCCGCACCGCCGTCACGGCCGAAGGCGTCGAGCAGCTTCGCGAGAAGCTGCCCGACACGAACATTCAACTGGAGTTCGAGGGGCCGTAGTCGACAACGGCGCGACGATGATCAGCGCCTTCGCATTGTGCTGCCCTTGCGTCTCCGGAATGATTCACACTCTGATCACTTCGACGGAAATGACTTCCTTGACGGGATGCTCGCGGGCGATCATGTCGTCGATGGCATCGAGAGTCGTGGCGTGGAAGTACGGTTCTCCACACTCGATGCAGACCTCGGCCTCCACGTTCTCCACAGGATAGAGCTTGCCCTTGAACCAATGCTGCTTCCTGACCGGTTTGGTCACCGTATCGGC
The DNA here is from genome assembly GCA_007122045.1 of Planctomycetales bacterium. Lineage (GTDB taxonomy): Bacteria > Planctomycetota > Planctomycetia > Pirellulales > Thermoguttaceae > PWXP01. Next base: position 3,293 of record SKJM01000616.1, read on the forward strand.
ATCGCAGAACTCGCACTTCATCTCTATTCATTCCTTTGCATACACGGTTATGACAACTAGTGCGCCGATCTCTGTGAAGCGGCAAATCACGTATATCGTGCGACCGTCCTTCACTCCAGTAGGCTACCAGGCCGACCGGCAGTAACGCGGGGCTGGATCAGGCCACTTCCCAGCCGGCGCGGTAGTCTTTGCGAATCAGCGCGTCGGCCTCGGGGCAATTGGTGGCGCGGAGGCTTGCCGCGTCCCATTCCAGCTTCCGGCCAAGGCGGTAGGCCACGTTGCCCAAAAGCACGGCCTCGGTCAGCGCGCCGGAGTAATCGAAGTTGCACGTGGTGGGCGAACCGTCCCGGCAGGCCTTCAGCCACTCGGCATAGTGGCCGATCGAGCGCGGGATGGTGGGCTCCGGCGGCTGGAAGTCGGCGAACTTCTCCCGCGGGAACAGCCGGTAGCTGTTGTAGTCGGCAAACATATGGCCCTCGGTGCCGACAAACATCACGCCGTTGCCGGGCACGCGCTCGCCGGCCACCTCGCGCGGGGTGAGTTGCCCGTCGTACCAGGTGAACTTCACCGGGGGCATTCCGTCGCGGGCGGGGAACTCGTAGCGGACGATCAGGCCGACCGGGCAGGTTTCCGGATGGACCTCGGGCCCCTCGGCCTCGCAGGTGACCGGGTGCCGCAGGTTCAGCGCCCAGAAGGGCAGGTCCATGTAATGGCACGCCATGTCGCCCAGCGTGCCCTGGCCGAAGTCCCACCAGCGGCGCCATTGGCCCGGATGATACCGCCCCGGCCAGAAAGGCCGCTCCGGGGCGGGCCCGAGCCAGAGGTCCCAACTGAGGCTCTCCGGCGGGTCCTGTCCGCCTTCGGGTCGTTCGCCGCCGCCCCAGTGCTTGCCCACCCAAACGTGTGCCTCGGTCACATCGCCCAGGGTGCCCGCCTGGATGACCTCGACCACGCGGCGGTAGTTCTCGCCGGCGTGGATCTGGATGCCCATCTGCGTGGCCACGCCGTGCTCAGCGGTGGCCTCGGCCAGCAGGCGCGATTCGTGCACGGTGTGGGTCAGGGGCTTCTCGCAGTACACGTGTTTGCCCGCCCGAATGGCCGGCAGGCTGGCCGGGGCGTGGTGGTGGTCGGTGGTGCTGACGATGACCGCGTCGATCCGGTCGCCTTCCTGGTCGAACATTTCGCGATAGTCGGCGTAGGTTCGAGCGTCGGGGAAGCGCTGCTTAGCCCGGTCGAGGTAGTTGCGGTCGACGTCGCACAGTGCCGCGATGTTCTCGCCGGCGGCGCCGTTGATATTGGCCGTGGCCCGGTTCGCGGTGCCGATGCACGCGATGTTGAGCTTCGCGTTGGGGGAAGTCGGCTCGGCGGCGGCGCGCTCGCTCCACACGCCCGTGGCCAGCAACCCGGCGCCGGCAGTGGTAATCCGCAGGAAATCACGTCGTTTCAGGTGGGTTGTGTTCGGCATGGCTCAATTCAGGGAAGGTATTGGTGGAAGTTTGGTGGGCCCGACGGACCATTCTCCTTCCATCATGACCGAAGCGCGGCGGCGAGTCAAGCGCGCGGGCCGGGCTCCGGCCACGGCGGCCGCCCAGCAGTGGGGGGTAGTTGGTAATTCGTAGGATGGGATGAGAGCACTCAGGTAGTCCTTGGTCTTCCCATAGGCGGTGTCGGATCGTATGCCTTGCAGGATTTCCGCAAGGACCAATCCGCACAGGCAAAGGTCCTCGCCATTCTCGATGAGTCGTCGCAGGGCGGCGACGTGCGGCTCCGGGCGATTGCTGAAGAAGTCGATCCAGACGGTGGTGTCGACAAGCACCATCAACGACGCGCCTCCCGCCACGCGGCCAAATCTCCCTCCCACTCGACCGCGCCCTGCAGTTCCGACCGGAATGCGGCGTTGGGGCTACCCCGCCGGCGGCGGACGTGCTACCATAAGGGATTGGCGCGGGCGCGGTCCACGCATACCGTGGCAACGGTCGCATGCGCGCCCCGTTCGAAGGGAATCGCCCGCCACGCATCCCCCCTCCCTCGGAGACTGTCCCCGCTTGCCGTATGATCGTTCTCGATGTCCAGCAGGTCTGCAAGCACTTCGGCCCGGAGCCGGTGCTCGACGGCGTAACCTTTCAGGTCCACCCGGGCGAGCGGATTGCCCTGGTGGGGCCGAACGGGTGCGGCAAGTCGACCCTGCTGCGGATCATCGCCGGCAAGGAGGAGCCCGACGCCGGCTCCGCCGCCCTGCACCCGTCGATCCACGCCGGGTCGTTCGAGCAGCAGGTGCACCTGGCCGGCGGGCGATACGTGTACGACGAGGCGAAGTCGGCCCTGGCCGACCTGGTCCTGCTCGAGCAGGAGTCCGTGGCCGTGGCGGAAGCCCTGGCCCAAGCCGCCGAAAAAGGGGACGGGAGTCTTTTGTGCCAAGCACCCGACGGGCCGTTCCGGCAAAAAACTCCCGTCCCCTTTTTTGACGAGGACCTGCAACGCCTCGCCGCCCGCTACGACCACGTGCAGCAGGAACTCGACCGCCGCGACGCCTACAACCTCGATCACAAGGTGCGGCGGGTGCTCGCCGGGTTGGGCTTCCCCGAAGCGGCCTACCGCCAGCCGGTCGAAAGCCTCAGCGGCGGTGAACAGAACCGGCTGATGCTCGCGAAGCTCCTGCTGGCCGAGCCGAACCTCATGCTGTTGGACGAGCCGTCGAACCATCTCGACATCGACGCCACCGAATGGCTCGAAGATTTCCTGGTGGAAAGCTCGGCGGCGGTGATCGTGGTCAGCCACGACCGGTCGCTGCTGGACCGCGTGGCCACCCGCGTGCTGGAATTGGTGCACGGCACGGTCGACTCGTACCCCGGGAGCTTCTCGGCCTACTGGCGGCAGAAGCGCGAGCGGCTGCTCGTGGAGCGCCGCACCTACGAGAAGCAGCAGCTTGAAATCGCCAAGGCGGAAGAGTTCATTCGCCGCAACGCGTACGGGCAGAAGCACGCGCAGGCGGAAGACCGGCGGAAGAAAATCGAACGGATCGAGCCCGTCCCGCTCCCCCGCGAAATCGCCGCCCCGCCCATGGCGTTCCCCGCGGCGGCGCGGTCGGGCGACGTGGTGGTCCGCGCCGAACGGCTCGGCAAGTCGTTCGGCCAGCCGCTGTTCCGGAACGTCACCTTCGACATCGCCCGGGGCGAACGATGGGGGCTGCTCGGCCCCAACGGGTGCGGGAAGACGACGCTACTGAAATGCCTCGTCGGGCTGATCGGCCCCGGCGAAGGACACGCCACGCTCGGGCACGGCGTGAAGCTCGGCTACTTCGACCAGCACCTGCACGAGCTGCACGACGA
>SKJM01000847.1 GCA_007122045.1 Planctomycetales bacterium
CAGCGGCACGCCCAGCTTGCCCACGCCGGCCAGTTCGCCGGCGTCGGCGCCGAGCCGCGGGTGGTCCGCCACGTCGACGGCGGCCACGAGCCTCAGTTGCGGGTCCTCGGCCGCGAGGGCGACCAGCCGGCGGCCCATCCGGCCGGCGGCTCCGTGGATGACGAGATTGAGCATGGGCATTGGGGCCCGGCGGCGGGCAGGTGGTTGGAAGTCAACTGTACAATCGAATGGCCTTGACGATTTCGTCGAGTTCGTTGGGCACCACGACGGCCCGGTTGGCGAACGCGGCGCGGCGCACACCCCGGCTGCCCAGCACGTTGTTGAACATGTCCTGGTCGGTCGTGTGATAGGCCACGGTGGCGGTCGGGTCCTTCAACTGGTGGCCGGTCAGCACGCACACCACCTGCTCGTCCGGATCGATCAGGCCCTCCTCGACCAGGTTCTTGGCGCCGGCCACGCTGGCGGCGCTGGCCGGCTCGCAGCCGAGGCCGCCGGCGCCGACGCGGGCTTTCGCGTCGAGGATCTCCTGATCGGTCACCTCGCGCACCACGCCGTGGCACCAATCGAGCGCCCGAAGGCACTTCGTCAGGTTCACCGGCCGGTTGATTTCGATGGCGCTGGCGATGGTCGAGGCGCGGCGCCCGGCGGCGTCCATTTGGGCATAGCACTGCGCGACGGCGTCCGGGTCGGGCCGGCCGCCGTTCCAACGCAGCCCCTTGCGCTCGACCAGGTCGAACAGGGTGTTGGCCCCGGCGGCGTTGATCACGGCCAGCCGCGGAATGCGCGGAATGAGCCCGAGCTGGTGCAGTTCGTGGAAGGCCTTGCCGAACGCGCTGGAGTTGCCCAGGTTGCCGCCCGGCACAATAATCCAGTCGGGAACCTGCCAGCCGAGCGCCTCGAGGACCCGGAACATGATGGTCTTCTGCCCCTCGAGCCGGAAGGGGTTGACGCTGTTGACCAGGTAGATGCCCAACTGCTGCGACACCTCCTTGACCCGGGCCATCGCGTCGTCGAAGTCGCCGTTGATCTGGACGGTCAAGGCGCCGAAGTCGAGCGCTTGCGAAAGCTTCCCGTAGGAAATCTTCCCCGACCCGATGAAGATAACGGCTTTCATCAGGCGGGTGACGGAGCAATACAGCGCCAGCGACGCGCTGGTGTTGCCCGTGGAGGCGCAGGCGGCGCGGTCGGCGCCGACGAGCCGGGCGTGCGTGAAGGCACCTGCCATGCCGTTGTCTTTGAAGCTGCCCGAGGGGTTCATGCCCTCGTATTGCAGCAGCAGGCGGCCGGGCCGGAGGCCGGTATACTCGGCCACGCCATCGGAGGGCAGCAGGAGGGTTTGGCCCTCGCCCACGGTGACGCACTGCTCGATGGGGGCGAAGGGCAGCAGGTCGTGGAACCGCCACACCCCGCTGAAGGCGTGTGGGTCGCCGCGCCGCGCCCACTTGGCTTCGAGTACCTGGAGCGAGCCGGGGACGGGCAGCCGGTCCCACTCGTAAGCGGCATCAATTAGCCCTCCGCATTGGGGGCATGCGACGAGCACCTCCTCAATTCCGAAGGTGGCCGCGCAGTCGGGCGCGATGCACTGTTGGTAGGCGAGCTGGGCGGTCGAAGGGGTCACGTGGGCGGCCAGGGGGGGCTATGGAAAGACGTTGTCCTGTAAGAACATACCGCAACCCTGGCGGAAGTGTAAGCCCGGTTGGTGGAATCTCCTCAACTTTTCGGGAAAAAAACCGGACATGACCCGCCGCTTGGCGCATTTTGCCGCCCCCACCCTCCGGCGAACCGGCCCGGCAGCCGCTTTGTCCGGGGGTTTGGAGGGGGTGCGGCCCGGGAAATCGCCTTCCCGGCTACGGACCCGCGTGGCCCGCTTCACCCCTTTGACTTCCATTTCCGGCCCGGTTATAATAGAGCTTTTCGGCAGGTTGATGTGGTATTGCGCCGAATGGTTTCCACCCGGAGAGAACGCAATGAAAAAAGATGACATGAAGCTTTATCGCAATCGGCTGCTTGTCCTCCGTGCCCGCCTCCGAGGCGACGTCAACTCGATGGCCGAGGCGGCGCTGAACAAGAATCGGATGGAAGGCAACGGCGACCTGTCCAGCATGCCGATCCACATGGCCGACATCGGCAGCGACAACTTCGAGCAGGAGTTCACCCTCAGCCTCATGCAAAGCGAGGAGGACATTCTCGAGAAGATCGAGGGATCGCTCGAACGCATCGAGGAAGGGACCTACGGCACCTGCGAGGAGTGTGGCGTCCGTATTCCCAAGACCCGGCTGAACGCCATCCCCTACGCTGAGTTCTGCGTGAAGTGCGCCGAACGCGTGGAACAAGGGGGATAGGGCGGCTCCGAATCGATGAAAACGGGCTTGCCGAGGCGCATCCTGGTATTCCTTGCGATCGCGGTGGTTGGCTGCGGGCTCGACCTGTGGACCAAGTCGCTGCTGTTCGAACGGCTGGGGATGCCGCTCGAGCAACCCGTCTGGTGGGTGATACCCGGCGTGTTCGGGTTCCAGACCAGTCTGAACACCGGCGCCCTGTTCGGCATCGGCCAGGAATACACGGCGGTGTTCGCCGTGCTTTCGATCCTCGCCGCCGTGGCGGTGCTGGTGTGGCTGTTCGTCTACCGCGCCGCCGAGGACTGGCTGCTGACCATCTCGCTGGGGTGTGTGATGGGCGGCATCTTCGGGAATCTCTATGACCGCCTGGGGCTCCACGGCCTCACGTGGCCGGAAACCCATCCGCAAGCCGGCGAGCCGGTGTACGCCGTGCGCGACTGGATCCTGGTGATGATCGGCAGTTGGCCCTGGCCCACCTTCAACGTGGCCGACAGCCTGCTGGTGGTCGGCGCCGGCCTGCTGCTTTGGCACGCCATGTTCCATGGGGAAAGAACCTCATGACCTGGGCCGTTGCCGCCCTCGCCGGCGGCCTGATCCTCCTGATATTCAGCGCCGACCGATTCGTCGAGGGATCGGCCGCCACGGCCCGGCACCTGGGCGCCCCGCCCTTGATCATCGGCATGGTCATTGTCGGGTTCGGCACCTCGGCGCCCGAGATGCTCGTCTCCGCCATTTCCGCCGCGCAAGGCAACCCGGGGCTCGCGCTGGGGAACGCGTACGGCTCGAACGTGGCGAATATCGGGCTGATTCTCGGCCTGGCCGCCGTGGTGTGCCCCCTGGCCGTGCACTCCCAGGTGCTGCGCAGGGAACTGCCCGTCCTCACCCTCGTAACCCTGCTGGCCGCCTTCCAGCTTTATGACGGCTGGATCAGCCGGGCCGACGCCTGGGTGCTGCTGGCGGTCTTCGCGTTGCTGATGGCCTGGACCATCCTCCAGGGACTTCGCCGCCGCGACGACAGCTACAGCGACCAGCTTGCCCGGGAAGCCGAGGCCTACGCGATGCCGCTTGGGCGGGCCGTCTTTTGGCTGGTCGCCGGGTTGGTCCTGCTCCTGCTCAGTTCCCGCATGGTGGTGGGCGGGGCCGTCGAAATCGCCGAAACGCTCGGCGTCAGCGATCTGGTGATCGGCCTGACCGTCGTCGCCTTCGGCACCTCGCTGCCCGAACTGGCCTCCTCGCTGGCGGCCATACGCAAGGGCGAACACGACATCGCCCTGGGCAACGTCGTCGGCTCGAACTTCTTCAACACCCTGGCCGTGGTCGGCATTGCCGGCGCCATCCAGCCGATCGAAGTCGATCCCGTGGTCCTCTCGCGCGACTGGCTGGTGATGGCCCTGCTGACCCTGTCCCTGTTCACCGTCGGCTACGGTTTCGGCCGCCCCGGGCGCATCAACCGCCTGGAGGGCGCCGCCCTGTTGACCTGCTACCTCGCCTACATGAGCTGGGTGGTCCGCAGCGCGCTGTGACCGCCTTGAGGCGAGCAGCGCAAACCAACGGCACCATGCCCGTAGGATGGACATTCCTGTCCGTCAAATCGCGACACATGCTTGTCCGTCAAATCGCGAGACATTCCTGTCCGTCAACTCGCGACACATGCTTGTCCGCCAAATCGCGAGACATGCTTGTCCGTCAGCTCGCGAGACATGCTTGTTCGCCAAATCGCACGACGGACAGGAATGTCCATCCTACGGGTGCCTCCCGACCTGCCGCTGGCCTTACTCGGCCTGCATCTGGGCGATCAGGCTGCCGCTGTCGAAGATCTCCCACGCCTCGGCCAGCTTCCCGTCGGCAATGCGGAAGGTGCTGATCGCCGGCAGCCGGATCGGGTTGCCCCGCGGCGCAATGTTGCCCATCGGCCCCGTGTGCCGGGCGTGCAGCACGAAATGGCAGTCGACCTTGTCGGCCTCGGCCAACAGGAAGTCGATGTCGATCCGCACGTCGCTGAAAACACTACCGACGAACTCGGTAAAGAACTTGCGGACCCCCGCCGGCCCGGGCGGCATGTCGGGCGGGAAGTGGTGGTCGACGAAATCGTCCGCCACGATCTCCTCGATTCCCGACAGGTCTCCCATGACTTCCTCGTAATACCGGCGTACCAGCGCCTTGTTGGCTTCCGACATGATTCACCTCCTGAACTTCGGTTGGGTTGGAAAGGGGACGGTCCCATTTTCGCGGCGAATAGGGCGTTCTCCACGAGGCAATACCCGCTCCGCCGCGGAAACTTGGGACACCCCCCCCCTGAACGGCTACTTCAATGTAAACCCCAGGACAATACCACAAGCAGCGGGCGGGTGCAAGTGCCGGCGTATGATCACGAATGATCCGGCTGTCGCGATTCCGCCAAGAGCCGTTCGAGCCGCTCCTCGACGGCTTCCTGCCCGCTGAGGAACCGGAACTCGACGCACACCGCCCAAAGCGGGAGCGAGCCGAGCCGGTCGGCGCCGACCTTGACAAGGTCCTTGTGCGTGCAAACGGCGGCCGCCGCCTCGAGCCGCTCGGCCCACGCCGCCAGGGCTTGGATGTCGGCCGGGGTATAGCGATGATGGTCGGGAAAGACGCGCCACCCGGCCGGCCGCACCCCCGAGTGCTCGAGCGTGTGCCGGAAGCCGGCCGGGTTGCCGATGGCGCAGAACGCGGCAACCCGTTTTCCGAGCAGGGCGTCGAGCGAGGCCGTCCCGCCGGAGGCGGAACGCACCCCGACGGGCACGTGAGCGGCTTCCGCGCAGGCCGCCTCGGGCGCGATGCGCCGCACGCGGTGCCACGTCGGTTCTCGCCGCGCCGGCTCGAGCATATCGGCGCGGCTGAGGACGATCACGTCGGCCCGCCGCAGCGCCGCCGCCGGCTCGCGCAAGGTTCCCCGGGGGAAGATGCGGCCGTAGCCGAACGGATCGCACGCGTCGAGCAACACCAGGTCGAGGTTTCGGGCGATGCGGCGGTGCTGGAACGCGTCGTCGAGCAGGATCACCTCGCAGTCCGACTGCTCGATCGCCCGGCGCGCGGCGGCTACGCGGTCGGGGTCCTGGAAGTGCGGCACGCCGGGCAGTTTTTGGGCGAGTTCGAGTGCCTCGTCATTGGGCGAGCCGGCCTCGGCCCCGTAGCCGCGGCTGACCACGGCGATGCGAACGCCGCGGCTCTGGAACCACCGGGCGAGCCACTCGACCATGGGCGTTTTCCCGGTGCCGCCGAGGGTGAGGTTGCCCACGCTGACCACCGGCGCCGCCACCCGGTGCACGTTCACGAGTCCCCAGTCGTAACAGCGGTTGCGCGCCCGAACCACGAGCGTGTAGCCCAGCGCCCCCAGTCGCAGCCCACCGCGCACCAGCGCGGCGCCGAACCCCCGCCGGCGGCCGCTGACGACGTCGTGGAATGTTTGGGGGTCCAGCACGGGCGCGGTTTCCGTTCATGCGGCGTGGGTAACCGGGTGACCACGGCTCCGAGCGGGGCAAGCCCGCCGGTGGCCTGGGTTCGCGGATGGGCCGGCGTGGGTAGCTGGCTGACCACCGCTCCGAGCGGGGCAAGCCCGCCGGTGGCCGGGGTTGGCGTAGGGGCCGGCGTGGGTTGCTAGCGCTGCTTGAGGACCTGCGTCACGTTGGCCTCAAATTCGTCGACTTCGCCGGGCTTCTCGAAGCCGACGATCATGGCATCGACGATGCCCAGGTCCATGACGAACTTCACGGCCTCGCGGCGCTGTGCCGCGTCGAAGGTGCCTTCGCCGATCAGCTTCATGCCGATAATGCCCTTGCCGGCGGCATGAATCTTTTCGAGCACGGGCACGACCTTGTCCATCGGGCCGTCGGTGCGGGAGTCGAACGGATTCACCCGCGCGTGCACCACGTCGACCCACGGCTCCTCGGCCGCGGCCTCCAGCGCCGCGATGGAGTGGCAGGAGACGCCGTGCGTGCGAACGGCCCCCTTGCGTTTCAGGTCGGCCAGCAGGTCCATCTGTTGGCGCAGTTCGGTGGGCCAGTCGGCGCTGGTCACACAGTGAAGCTGGCAGATGTCGATGTAGTCGGTCTTCAGTTCTTTGAGGAACCGCTCGACCAGCACGTCGGCGCCGGGACGCTCCTCCTCGGTCAGGCCGTTGGGGCGAAACCAGATCTTGCTGATGAGGGTGTAGCTGTCGCGCGGTTTATCTTGAAACGCCCGGGCGACGTGGCCGTGCGTTCCGTACAGGTCGGCCATGTCGATCAGGCGGATGTCCCGGTCGTAGCAGTAGTGGAGCAG
>SKJM01000553.1 GCA_007122045.1 Planctomycetales bacterium
CGCTTCCCAGGCTTTGCGTTCGCCGGCTGCCTTCCTGCCCGTCCTTCTCGGGCTGGACCAGCAGCAGCGTGCCGGCCACGTCGAACACGGGCGAAACCCGGCCCTGCCACTCAGGCACGGCCACCGTGGCGGCTGCCGTGCCTGGAGACTGCGGACCGATCGCCTCGGAGCGTGGCATGGTTCGGTTACCTTTCGGGAAAGGCCTGTTCAACCGCGGGTCATCGCGGTCCCGCACTTCGGGCAGGTGTGCTGATTGCATGGCTGGCCGGGGACGTGCGGTTCGTTGTGCCCGCACTTCGGGCAAACGCACGCGCCGCCCGGTCCGGCGGCAAACGGTCCTCTCATTTTGCCTCGTCCTTTCGCTCCGCCTCTCGGCGGCCCTGTTCCATCGCCTCGTGGCATGGTTCTGCTCCCGATTCATGTTCCGTTGGGCGCGAGCAACCACAGCCGGCGTAGGCCGGCCGCTGCGTTGTTACCCTTTGTTCAAGCACATGCTGTACCAGAACCACTTGGCGCGGCAGTTTGTTTGCGCAAGGCTTTGCCTGGAAGGGATTTGCGCACAAGCCGCAGGGGACCAACGCAGAGAGCCAATCTTGCAAGATGCAATCCATGGCGACCTTGTAGAATTGCAAGTTGCAATTGTCGGAGGAGAGGGCGGTAACCGATTTGGCCTTGGCGCATCCATACGGGAAACCCATGGATGCCCTGGAGGCTTTGGTCTGAGCGGTATCGTGGGCCCCCAATCGGTACACGAAAAGGTTTCGGAGGCCACCTGTCATGCTGAATCGCGTTGTCCTAACATCCAGTCTTATCGCCCTTCTTGTTGCTCAATCTGCTTTCGCCAAAGGAGGCGGTTCTGGGTCGGAAACCGCTCGGAACGTACCGCCCGACAAGCAGACCGTGCTGGGGCTGTACCTGACCGCGCCGGAGGCTTACGCGCGGTGGAAGGCCGATCCCGAGCGCGTGAAGATTCTGGACGTGCGCACGCCCGAGGAGTATGAATTCGTCGGGCGTCCGACCATGGCGTGGAACATTCCCTTCAGCTTCATGGCGTACGAGTGGGACGCTAAGAAACGAAGCGTCGCGATGAAGCCCAACGCGAACTTCGTCGAGCAGGTCAAGCAACTCGTCCGACCGGGCGACCTACTGTTGGTCACGTGCCGGTCGGGCCAGCGGAGCGCCCCGGCGGTCGACGCGCTGGCGGAAGCGGGCTTCGAGAACGTGTACAGCATTATCGACGGCGTGGAGGGCGACAAGGTGAACGACGCGGAAAGCGCATTCCACGGGCAGCGCATGCGAAACGGCTGGAAGAACGCCGGTCTGCCGTGGACGTACGACCTCGACCCGGAGTTGATGTATCTGCGGGAGTGAAGGTATCACATTCTGTGATACCAACTCTTCGGCCTCCTCTTGGTTCAGCCGAAATATGAAATCCGGGGGAAACCGGCCTTTGTTTCGGCTGACCTGCTGGCGGAGCGCAATTGCCTTCACGCCATAGAGCCCAGCAAGGTCGCGGTCGAGCATCACCTTTTGTCCACGAATGAGCAGAATGGCCTGTTCAATTCGCTCGGCAGGAATCAGGGAGGTCGTTTTCTTCTTGGCCATAAGCTTTCCTCGTGTCCATGATGGCAAGCAGAGCCCTCACCGGCTCCGGCCGTCGATTTCCGGCATGTCGATGCCGAGGGCCTTGATTTTGCGGTACAGCGTGCTGGCGTCGATGCCGAGGTCGCGGGCGGATTCCTTCCGGTTGCCTTTGCGGCGCCGCAGCGTTTCGGTAATGAGGAACCGCTCCATCGCCGCGAGGCTCATCGGCGGCGAGTCGTCGGGGCCGGCCGCCGCCGGGCGCAACTCGGGCGGCAGGTGGCCGAGTTCGATCAGCCCGCCACGACACAGAACGAACGCCTGCTCGATGATGTTCTCCAGTTCGCGGACGTTGCCGGGGTAGTCGTGCTCCATCAGGCGCGCCATCACCTCGTCGGACACGCCCGCGAGGTCTTTCCCCTGCAGGCGGTTGAACTTCCCGACCAGGTGGTCGACCAGCAGGGGGATGTCTTCGCGCCGCTGCCGCAGCCCGGGCAGCTTCAGGTGCACCACGCGGACGCGGTAGTAGAGGTCGTCGCGGAACTTGCCCGCGTGTACCAGCGCAGCCAGGTCCTTGTTCGTCGCCGCGACGACGCGGACATCGACCGGCACGGCCTCGACGCCGCCGAGGGGTTCGACCACGCGCTCCTGCAACACGCGCAGCAGCCGGACCTGCATGGCGGGCGAAACATCGCCCACTTCGTCCAGGAAGATGGTGCCCCCTTCGGCCAGCGCGAACCGGCCGGGCTTGTCGCGCTTCGCGTCGGTGAACGCCCCGGCCTTGTGGCCGAACAGTTCGCTTTCCAGCAGCGTGTCGGGCAGGGCGGCGCAGTTGACGGCCACCAGCGGCTTGCGCCTGCGGGGCGAAAGGTTGTGAATGGCCCGGGCGAACAGTTCCTTGCCCGTGCCGCTGGGCCCCTCGATGAGCACCGTGCTGCTGCTTTCGGCAATTTGCGGCAGCAGTTCGAACAGCCGCAGCATGGCGGGGCTGCGGCCGATGATGTCTTCGAACGTGTAGCGGGCCTGGAGTTCCTTCCGCAGCGCCTCGACCTGGCTGAGGTCTTGGAACGTTTCCACCCCGCCGACCACCTCGCCCCGGTCGTCGAAGAGCAGGGCCGTCGAGATGCGAATCGGCACGCGCCGGCCGTCCCGGTTGACGATGTGGGCGGTGGCGTTGACGGTCGGCCGGCCCGTGCTCATCGTGCGGCGCAGGGGGCAGTTCGTCTCGCACAGGTTCGCGCGGAACACCTCGCAGCAGGGGCGGCCGAGCGCGGCTTCGCGGGCAACGCCGGTGATGCGCTCGGCGGCCTTGTTGAACGCGGTGATCCGCCAGTCGCGGTCGACGGTAAAGACGCCTTCGTTGACCGAATCGAGGATGGCGGCTTCGCGTTGCTGCGGTTCTTTGGAAGCGTGCATGATGATTGCGTCCGACCAGAGATGAACGCTATAGTATACCGTTTGGACCCGCGTCGTGCCACCGCTCGCGGGGACGCCATGGTACCTCGTAATCGTTCACGGGGGACTGCCCCAATTTTCGCGGCGGAGCGGTAAGGGGACCGGTGCATTTTTTGGGCATCGTCCTTCCCGAGAATAGCGCCGGTTGGCCGAAAATGGACCAGTCCCCGGCCGGCCCTGTCCTCTTCGGCCGGTAGGGGGACGGGTTTCCTAGCAGAAGTCTCTCGACTGTGGGCCCAACTCGCCCAGCCGGTCGGACAGGTTCTCCAACCGCTCGGCCACCACATGAATGACCGAGCCCTCGCGCTGGAGCTTGCCCGTGGCCAGCAGCACGGCCGCGCCGAGGGCCGCCTGCCGGTATCGCTTCCATACGCCGGGACGGACGATCAGGTTCGCCTGCCCGGTTTCGTCCTCCAGGGTAACGAACGTAATGCCCTTGGCCGTGCTGGGGCGCTGGCGGACCAGTACGATGCCCGCCACGCGCACCCTGGTGTTGTTGGGCCACGTGGCCAGCCGTTCGGCCGGCACGACCCCGGCTGCGTCGAGCCGCTCGCGCAGCAGTTGCATGGGGTGGCCCCGCAACGAAAGGCCTTGCGTACGGTAGTCGGCCAGCACCTCTTCGATGGACGAGAGGGCGGACAGGGCGGCGGGCGGTTCCTGCGGCGGCTCGGCATTGGCCAACAGCGGCCGTTCCTCCTCGCCGCCGGAATCGAGCGCGTGCCAGAGCGACTCGCGCCGGCCGAGTTTCATCGACTCGAACGCCCCCGCCTTGGCCAGCCGCGCAATCGCGCCGCGCGGCAGCCTCGTGCGGCGCGCGAAGTCGTCGATCGAGCGGAACGGCCGGTCGCCGCGCGCCGCGGTAATCTGCTCGGCGTGCACCTGCCGCATGCCGCGCAGCATCAAGAAGCCGAGACGGAGGGCGCGCCTCGTAGGGTGGGTGGTTCCGGCTGTCTCAGCAGCCGGGTTCACCCACGCGCCGCGAACGTCATTCGTAGGGTGCGTGGTTCCGGCACTCTCAGCGTCCCCGGCCCCCTCCCCCACCGGCTCCAACGTGCACTCCCAGCGGCTGAAGTTCACGTCGACCGGCCGGACCTCGACGCCGTGCGCCCGCACGTCGCGCACCAGTTGCGCCGGCGCGTAGAATCCCATCGGCTGGCTGTTCAGAAGTGCGGCGGTGAACGCCGCCGGGTAATGATGCTTCAGCCACGCCGAGGCGTATACCAACAGCGCGAAGCTGGCCGCGTGCGACTCGGGAAACCCGTACTCGCCGAAGCCGCGGATTTGCCGGAACACCGCCTCGGCGTACTCGGGCGTAAACCCATTGCGGGTCATGCCGTCGACGAGCCGCTGCCGGAACTCGTCGATCACCCCTTGCCGCCGCCACGCGCCCATCGCGCGCCGCAGGCGGTCGGCCTCGCCCGGCGTGAACCCGGCCGCCACCATGGCCAGCCGCATCGCTTGCTCCTGGAACAGCGGCACGCCGAGCGTCTTCTCCAGGACCCGCCGCACCGCCTCGTTCGGGTACGTGACCGCTTCCTTGCCGTTGCGGCGGCGGAGGTACGGGTGGACCATGTCGCCCTGGATCGGCCCGGGCCGCACGATGGCTACCTCGATGACGAGGTCGTAAAAGCACCGGGGCCTCAGACGCGGCAGCATGCTCATCTGCGCCCGGCTTTCGATCTGGAATACGCCCATCGTATCGGCACGCTGGATCATCGCGTACGTGCCCTCGTCGCCGGGCGGGATGGTGGCCAGCGTCCACTCCCGGCCCGAGTGCTCCCGCACCAGGTCGAAGCACTTGCGGATGGCCGTGAGCATGCCGAGGGCCAGGCAGTCGACCTTGAGAATACCCAATTCGTCCAGATCGTCCTTGTTCCACTGGATGACCGTCCGCTCGGGCATGGCCGCGTTTTCGATGGGCACCAGCTCGCACAGTGGCCCGCGCGTCATCACCATGCCGCCGGTATGCTGCGACAGGTGCCGCGGGAAGCCGACCAGCTCGCCCACCAGCGCGATGAGTTGCTTCCCCACCGTGCTTACCGGGTCGATGCCCGCGTCACGACACCGTCGGTCCAATTCCGGCTCTTCGTGGAAATGCTCCATGCGTTTCGCCAGCCGGTCGACCCGATCGAGCGACAGGCCCAGGGCCTTGCCCACCTCACGCACGGCGGAGCGGGGGCGATAAGTGATTACCTCGGCGGTCATGCCGGCCCGCTCGCGCCCGTATTTTTCGTATAGATACTGAAGCACCTCCTCGCGCCGCTCGTGCTCGAAGTCGACGTCGATGTCGGGCGCCTCGTTCCGCTCGCGGCTGATGAACCGCTCGAACAGCACATCCATGCGCCCGGGATCGACCGAGGTGACGCCCAGGCAGTAGCACACGGCCGAATTGGCCGCCGACCCGCGCCCCTGGCACAGGATGCCCCGCTGCCGGGCGAAGCGCACGAGGTCCCACACGGTCAGGAAATACGCCTCGTACCGCATTTCCTCGATCAGCGCCAGCTCGTGCTCGATCAGCCCGCGCACGTTCTCCGGCGCGCCCGAGGGATACCGCTCCCGGGCGCCCTCGGCGGTGAGCTTTCGCAGGTACTCCGTGGGCGTAGTGCCGGGCGGGGCCAGTTCCTCGGGATACTCGTACCGCAACTCGTCGAGCGAGAAGTTGCACCGTTCGGCCACCTCCAGCGTGCGGCGAACCACCTCGGGCGCCGCGGCGAACAGGTCGGCCATGGCTTCGGCCGATTTCAAGTATCGCTCGGCGTTCGGCAGCAGGTGCTCGCCCGCCTCGGCCACGGTGCAGCCAAGCCGGATGGCCGTGAGCACGTCGCACAGCGGCCTGCGCCCGGGCACGTGGAACCGCGCGCCTGCGGCGGCTACCAGCGGTACGCCTGCCAGGTGCGCGCCCTGTTGAAGTCGTTCCAGTTGGCGGCGGTCGTCGGAGCCGCGATCGAGTTCGGCCAGCAGGTAACACCGGGCGGGGAAGGCATCTCGGTACGGCAGCAGAACTTCCAAGAGTGTAGGTGGGTGAGCGGCAAGCCGCGGTCCTGGTGGGAGTTCGGTCGCCGGGGGCGGCGTGCTTTCAGCGTGCGGCGTGGAAACAGGCTTGTCCGGCGAGGTAGGGTGGTGACAAGCAAGCCGCGCGTCCGGTGGGACTTCGGTCGCTTGCGGCGGCGTGCTTCCAGCATGCGGCGTGGAAATGGAGTTGGTGCGGCTTGCGCAGTCCCACCATGGAACCCCGCGACCTTGTGCCACCCTACTCTCTCCGCGTGGGTGAACCTGGTCGCTACCGCGCCCAGAACCACCTACCCTACCCGGATCGCCAATGACGCAGGCGATGAGCCCCTCGGCGTGTTCGGCCAGGTCGGCCATGGTGAGGCGGCACCCGCCCTTCTCGGCGCGGCGGCGGCCGACGGTCAGCAGGCGCGCGAGCCGCCCGTAGCCGCGGCGGTCCATCGCCAGCAGCACGGCGGGTGGCGCGTCGTCGGGCGTCACCTCCGCGCCCACCAGCAGCTTCACCCCCGCCTCCTTCGCCGCCCCATGCGCCCTGACCACGCCCGCCAGGCTATTCCTGTCGGTCACCGCCAG
>SKJM01000261.1 GCA_007122045.1 Planctomycetales bacterium
TCGCCTTCGAGCACCTTCAGCAGCAGCGACAGCTTCGTCACCTCGACCGCCTGGTAGTCGATGTCCACCCCGAAGATGTGCGAAAGCAGAATCCGCTTCCGCTCCGAGGTGGTCAGCCGCCAGTCGCCGTTGGCGTACTGGTACACCCGGGGGTTCGCGCCCCACAGTCCTTGAGAATCAGTGAACCGGAGGCGGTGCGCTCTTCGATGGTCTGCCACTGGTCCGTGTAGTAGAAGTGCCGAGTTTCATCGAGTGTGCCGCCGGAGTAGGTTCTCTTGACGGCCCGGCGGTTGTCGGGCGTGTAGGCGTACTCGGCAACGATGTCCTGGCCGTCCTCGGCGACCTTGACCATGCGGTTCCAGGCGTCGAAGGTGGCGCCGAGCGCTTCGGCCGGGCTGGCCGGCTTGGGTAGGGTGACCATGTTGCCCGCGCGGTCGTGGGCGGCGGTGACTTCGTTCGCCTGGTTGTGGGCGCGGGTCTGGTCGAGGTCCCACGTGCCGTTGCCGCCCAAATCTTGCCGGAACGCGGACCAGTTGCCGGTGGCGTCGAGGCCCCAGTCCTCGGCGAAGGCCTTGCTCACGATCGCATCCTTGTTGGCATTGAGCTGCCCGCGCTGAAGGTCCACAAGCTGCGAGACGCCGTCGTAGTGGTAGAGTTCATCGAGATACACGGCCGGGTTCTACGCGGCGGCCACGGGGTTGGCGCGCCAGAGCCGATTACTCGAGCGATCATAGCCGTGCTGGATGCGGTCGGCGTCGGTGGACGCGCCGTAGTCGCGCCAGAGGTGGTCGACGATGCGGCCGAAGCGGTCGAAACCGGCGTAGGTCCCATTCGTGCCGCCCCAGAGGTTGAGCTTCACCTGCGGCTCGGCGTAGTCTTCGACGACCACCGTGCCGAGGCCCAGATACGTGTACTGCGCGAGCGTGGCGCCGGGGTTGCCGGCGTTGTCGTCGCAGATGGCGTCGAGACGGCCCAGGACGTCGGCCGGGCTGTCGGACGTGCCGTAGTGTAGTGGAGCAGGCGGCCGTTGGGGTAACGGAGCGAAACGGGCCGCAGCCCCGAAGAGGCGCCGGCGTAGTCGTACTCGACGAAAAGGGTGCCTGCGTGCTTCACGCCGCTGTGCTCCTGGTACTCGCGGGCGAGCCGGCCGAAGCCGGTGTACTCGCGCACCACCTGGTTGAGTGCGGTGCCGCCGATGCGTGCGGTGGGGACAGTCCCATTTTCGCGGCTTCAGCGGCTGGACAATGGGGCCCAGTCGGGCGATGAAATCGGACGGGCACCGCCCGCCCTTTCCTGCCTGCACCCTCTTGACTTCCCCGTTTCTCCCGCTTATCCTTGGGGGTATCGACCTGTCCCCTTCAACCACGAGAGGTGAAACACCATGAAGTGCAAAGTTCGAGTTGCCCTTTGGGTTCCCGCGTTGCTGGCGGGAATGCTGCCGGCCCTGGGCGGCGCGGCCGCCGGGGCGCGTGCGGAGGAAGGCGAGGTGTTGTTCGAGGACCGCTTTGACGGCAAGTTGGCCGAGGGCTGGACTTGGCTGCGCGAGAACCCCGACGCCTGGCGGCTTCGCGAGGGGGCGCTGGAGATCGCCATCGAACCGGGCCTGGCCCCCACGGTGAAGAACGCCCTGGTGCGCCCGGCCCCCGACCGCCGCGAGGGCAAGTACGCCTTCGAGGTAACCGTCACCAACACGGTGCCGAAAACCCAGCAGTACGAGCAGGCGGGCATCACGTGGTACACCAACGGCAAGCCGGTGTTCAAGGTCGTCAAGGAACTGATCGACAACGAGCTGGTCATCATTCCCGGCCGGAAGCCGATGGACGCCCAGACGGTCCGGCTGCGGCTGATCGTCGAGGGCGAGCGTTGGACCGCGCAGTACCAGCCGAACGCGGAAGGCGAGTTCCTGACGGCGGCCGAGGGCAAGCTGCCCCCGCCCGGCGACGACCAGGTGAGCATCCAGGGCTACCACGGCCCGCCCGACGCCCGGCACTGGATCCGGTTCCAGGACTTCCGCATCCTGCGGCTGGACCCGTAGCCAAACCGGCCCGGGGCCGACTGGCCGCCCTGTCCGGAGACGGTTACACGATAACGTACCCATGGCCTTGCCGCATTCCGAGTTCTTCACCGCCGAACACCTGGAGCGGCGCCGCCGGGCGATGGACGCCGATACCGCCTGGCAAGGCATCGACGCCCTGAACCCGAAGAAGCCGGTCGGCCACGCGCGGGGCGTACAAACCAGCGCGCTGCTGACCGAGCAGGCCAAACAGCGCCCTGGAAGGCCAGCCATGCACGTTTCCCCGCACGATGTGGTCAATGCCCTGGATGCTGCCGGGGTGAAGCGTTGGGTGCTGATGGGGCTGCACGGGTACGCCGGTTACCTGCCCGAACCCCGCGCCACGCAACACGTGGACGTGATGGTGCCCTACAGCCAGCGGAAGCGGGCGGTTCGGGCGATTCGTAAGGCATGGCCCGAACTGCTCGTGCGCGAGCTGCCCGAAGTGGTGCGGCTGATGGACCCCCACGACCGATACCCCGACGGCGAACCCAAACCGGTCGTCGACGTGATGTTCCCGTGGGGCAAACTCCAGGAGAATATCCTGCGCGACCACGTGCGGATCGATCCGGAAACCGGGTACCGCATCCCCAGCCTGGAGGCGGCGCTGGCGTCGAAATACGCCTCGATGCTGTCGAGCCACCGCCCGCGCGACCGCAAGGACCAGGACGCCGCCGACTTCCGCCGCATGGTCCGCGCGAACCACGGCCACATCCGCCGGGAGGTATTGCAGGAATTGGCAGCGGAAGTGTGGGAGCGCGGCGGCGAGGAAATCCTGCAATTCCTCGAAATCGCCCTCAGCGAAGAGCCGTTTCCCATCTAGGGCGCCGGAGCAACTATTTCATCACTGCCGCCCGAACCAGTTGATCGACTGCACGGTGCGCTGGCGCTCTTCGCGCTCGTCGGGGGTGTGGCCTTTGAACCAGATCTTGGCGCGGTAGCGGAACTGGTCGGGGCCGTCGGGCAGGGCGCGGGGGATGGAGCCGGATTGGAAGACGGGAAGGTTCGCCGGGGCCAGCGGTACGCTTCCCAACGGAGTGGCCTGCGGCGACTCGTGGCAGCCGACGCACCCCTTCGCCTCGCCCGGGCGCAGGTGCATCCAGATGAGCTGGTTGCCCACCACGTTCCGGTCGCTGTCGAGCACTTGCAGGTGCAGGAAGCGGTCGGCCGGGGCCTCGACGGCGAACGAGCCGTCGGCCGCCAGCGGCAGGACGGCCAGGTCGCGTCCGAACGCGCCGCCGTGGTTCTTCCAGGCGTTCTCGCCCGGCGTGGTATGCGTGGCGTGCCGGGTCACCTGGGGCAGGGCCTCGACCACGCGCAGCAGCCGGCCCCGCTCCGGCACGTGCGGCTCCTGGCTGATGAACGCCGACTGCGCGTACAGCAGCCCCGTAAACCCGCTGCTGCGCGCGGCCGGCGATTCGGCCAGCGCGGGCGGCACGCGCCGCGGGTGCAGCGGCCGGGCCTCGAAGCAGGCCGCTTCCGGGTTGTTGTACAGCAGGGTCAGCTCGCCCGTGTCGACGCACATGGTGTACAACCCCAAGTCGACCGCATCGGTCGGGAACTCGGCCCGCACCATTTCGTGGTTCTTCTCGCCCGCGGCCACCAGCAGCGTCTGCTCGTCGAGCGGATAGGGCGTGGTCACCACCCAGGGGTCGTTGCCGCCGGACCGGAGGAACGATTGACGCAGGAAACGCTCGCCGTCGCGTCCCTGCGTGAGGATCGGGCCGGCGGGGGTGGTCAGCAGGTATTCGCCGGGGCGGAACGCGCGGGGCTGCGTGAGCCGGAGCTGCCGGTGCCGGGCGCCCGACCGCGCCCAGTTGGCGTACCCGCCGTGGATGCCGCTCCACAGGCCGCGCCGCTCCGGGCCGTACAGCGTGTGCATGCGGGTGCCGTCGGGGTGCGCGGCCAGCAGATTGAACTCGGTCTTCATGCGCGAATAAAACAGTTCGATGCGGGTGAACAGGATCCGGCCGTCGCAGGCGATCGACGGCTCGGCGTCGCGGCCGAAGTTGAACCCAATCACCCGGATGTCGCGCCCGTCCGGGTGCATGGTGGCCAGGCCGGTGCACAGGTAACCGTGATATTCGTCGCGCGTGCCCAGCCGGGTGGTGGAGAACACGATGCGGCCGTTGGGCATCGGCGCGGGATGGACGTCGTGGTACGGCCCGTCGGTCAGTTGCCGCAGGCCGGTGCCGTCGGCGCCGATGGCGTAGACGTGCCACCAGGGGCTGTCGCCCGTGCGGCGCGCGAAGAGCACCGTTTGCCCGTCGTACGACACCTCGCAGTCGGCCACGTAGCCGTCCTCGAACGTGGTCAGCGGGGTCACCTCGGGGCGGCCGCCGGAAATGTCCAAGATGTAGAGATTGCGGCCCGGGCGGTACGTGGGGCCGCTGTCGGTGGTCATGTACGACTGCCGCCAACTGTCCATCTGGAACGGGTTATAGGGGACCGGATCGCCCTTGATGAACACGAACCGCGTGGGCCGCTCGGGGACGTCCTCTTCGGCCACCCGCGGCGGCTCCAGGGGCAGCGGCTCCATGGGCGCCCACGGCGCGACGTCGCGCCGCCACAGGGCCTCGCGGGCGACCATCCGCACCGTGTGGTACGGGTGGGAGAACTCGGCCTCCCGCAGCGCTTCGATCGCCTCGGGCGTGCCGATCCGGTCGAGCGCGTTGGCCGCCCGGTACTGGATGCCCAGTGCGTTGTTGTCGTCGAACAGAATCTCCACGAGCAGCGGCGTGTAGGCCTCGGCGCGGAAGTGGCCCAGGGCCATGATGAACGCCTCGCGATAGCGGGGCGTCGGGTCGTTGAACTCGTCCTGCCCCTGCGCGCGGGAGAAGTAGCGGTCGTCGAAGAACCCGAACGCTCCCTCCGGGGGTGAGGTGCGCAGCCGCTCGCCGATCGCCTCGACCGCCTCGGACGCGCCGAGGAACATGAGCGTGCGGGTGGCGTTGATGCGGACCCAATAGTTCTCGTGGTCCATGAGGGCCACCAGCCGCGGCAGGTCCTCCACGTCGCGGCAGAGGGCCAGGACGACGTTCGAGGCGTAGGCCGCGTCGGCAAGCATGGCGCCGAGCCCGACCCGCTCCCGGACCGGCTCGGGGCTGACGATGAACCGCACCGACCCTTGCCCGGGCGAACGGCTCGCGCAGATGCCCACCTGTGCCTCGAACCGCCGGTAGTTGGCGTCGAGCTTGTAGTGGATAACACTGAAGGCGTGCGTGTGCAGCCCTCGCTCGAACCGCTGCTCGCCGACGCGCAGGTCGTCGAACGAGGCGCTCTGGTTGACCCGCAGCGAGTCGTGCTGCTGCTGCGCCGAGACCGGTTCGAGGGTGTCGAGGAACGTTTCGCGGCCATCGGCGTCGACCAGTTTCGCCACGGCCCAGTTGGCGCGGTCCATGTAGTAGTCCTCCACCTCGTCGACGACCAGGTACAGGTCGGTCCAGCCTGCAACGTCGGCTTCGATCCGGTGGGGCGCGTCGCGGCCGCGCAGCACGGGGCTGCGAACGGTCGCATCGCGGTCACCGGCTTTCTCGTCGTCCTCGGCTTCCGTCTCCTCGGCCTCCTCCGGACGCGGCTGCCCCAGTGCGGCCAGCGCCTGCTCGAGTACGGCCTGCCGCGTTCCGGCCCGCTCCAACAGATGGCGGAAAATGTGCTGGAACGGCTCCTCGTCGTAGACCATCAGCCCGTCGATGTCGAGCGGGATTTGCGCCACGATCGACGGCGTGAGGTCGCCGAGAGCGGCCAGCGAGTCGGGGTCGCGGAAGGGAATGCGCGCCAGCGACTGGGCGATGGCGTACGGCGCGGCGAGGATGCGGTCGCGGGAATCGAGGTGGGGCGCATCGGAGGCGTGCGTTCCCGGCGCGCGGTGGGTGCTGTCGCGGAGCAGGCCCGGTCCGCCTGGCCTCGCATAGCGGGGAAAGGCCGCCAGCAGCGCCGCGGCGGCCTCCTCGCCACCGAAGTCGCCCAGCGCGTCGGCGGCGTAACGCGACCACTGCGTATTGTTGAGGAACGCGACCAGCACCGGCAGGGCTTCGGGGCGGCCCGACCGGCCCAGCGCGCGAATGCCGGCCTGCACCCGCCACTTCGCCGCGGCGTTGTTCTCGTTTTCGATTTCGGTCCAGCGGCCGACGGCCCGCTCGATGCGTTCAACCAGGTCATCGCCTCCGCCCAGGGCCCCCGCCGCACGCACACCGCGCTGCACCTCGCGATGCCGGTCGGACGCCATCAGTTCCAACACGTCGGCGGGCAGGTCGCGTTCGGGCAAGGCCTCGCACCACGCCCGCCACACTTGCATGGCCTCCAGGCGCTCGGCGCGGCCGGCGAGGGCGTCGAACGGGTGTTCCATGCCGGTGACGTTGGTCAGGGCCACCCAGGCGCTTTGCCGCACGTTCCAATCGGTGTCGTCGAGCCGCTCGACCAGCGGCATGAGCGACCGGCGGCCCCCGCACCACCCGAGCGACAGCGCGGCATTGCGCCGCACGTCGGCGTCGGCGTCGCCGAGCGCGTCGATCAGGGCCGCTTCGGCCGGATAGTACCGCATATAGCCCA
>SKJM01000193.1 GCA_007122045.1 Planctomycetales bacterium
CCATGCTACCATACGAAGCCCGCAGGAGTAGACCTTGCCGCTCCAGCTTCGCGACGATCCGGCTGATGGCCGTGGCGGTCGGCCGCTTGCCCTTGCCGTCCGTCCAGCCGACCTGCCCGGAGAAATCCGCGATCTCCCTGCGGTTCAGCGCGCATTCGGCGAAAGCGGACAGTTGCATGACGTGCCGCGCGTCGGCATCGAGCTTCTGATAGAGCGAGAAGAGCCTTCCGTTGGCCATGGCATCCCCTCCGATGGGTGGGAGCGAGGTTGGTGGGGGTCCTCCGGGTCGGATTAATTCGACCAGGATACCACGATTGTTTGTTGACGTCAACTAGCGGCGAAAGCCCGGCCGTGGGGCTAGCACCGGGCCACCAGGTCGCCTTCGAGGGAGCGGAACTCCAACATGCAAGAGACGGTCACGCGTTGGAGCCGGTCCGTGCACCCGCGGCGGCCAGGATGCGTTCGGCGGCCGACTCGCCGGTGTGGATGCAGTTCGGGATGCCGACGCCTTCCAAGGCGTTGCCCGCCAACTCGAGGTTCGGCAGGGCAGCCACGCGCGCCAGCACCCGGCCGATGCGCTCGCGGTGGCCTACGTGGTACTGCGGCATGGTGCGCGGCCAATGGGCCGTGTTGACATAGCACGGCTTCGCCTCCCTGCCGATTCGCAGCAGCGGCCGGAGTTCCCCCAGCACCAGCGGCAGGAGTTCCTGCTCAGGCATCTCGGCCAGTTCGTGCCGCCGCGCCCCGCCAGCGAACGCCCGCAGCAGCACCTTGCCGTCCGGCGCGCGGTGGGCGTACTTCTGGCTGGAAAAGCTGACGGCCAGGATCGGGCTCTGCTCGATCGCCGGGACGACCGCGCCCATGCCGTCCAGCGGGTGACCGACCTCGTCGCGGGCGAAGGCTAGCGTCACAATGGCGGTGCCCGAATGCTCGACGGCCGCCAGGTCGGCCGCCGCCTCCGGATCGACCGGCCGCAGCAGTTCGGCCGAAACGTGCGACGGCGCGGCCAGGATGACGGCGTCGAAGGTTTCGGCTGCCGGCGGGCCCGCCGCGGGCCCCCTGCCGGCCAGGCTCAACCGCCACGCGTCGTCCGCCCGTTCCAGGCGGCGCACTTCGGCGCCGAGGCGCAGGGCGCCGGGGGGCAGGCGGGCGGCCAGCGCGTCGACCAGGCTCGACAGCCCCCGGCGCAGGGTGACGAACATGCTGTACCGCGCGCCGCTTTCCTTGGCGTGTCGCGGCGACTTCATCGCCCGGCGCATCGCGCGGATCAGGCTGCCGTGCTCGCGTTCCATTTCGCGGAACCGGGACAAGGTGGCATCGAGGCTCAGCCGCTCCATGTCGGCGGCGTACACGGCGCTGACGAGCGGTTCGACGAGCCGCTCGAACACCTCGCGGCCCAGCCGGCGGCGCACGAAGGAGGCCATGCTCTCGTCCGCCTCGTCGCGCCGCGGCGGAATGAAGTACTCCATCGCCGCCCGCAGCTTGCCCCACGGGCTCAGGATGGGCGTGACGGCCATCGGCCACATCCGCGCGGGGGCCATCATGAGGAACCCGTCGGGCAGCTTGTACAGCCGGCCGCGGCGCACCACGAAGGTGCGGCGATACTCGGGCGTGGTCTGGATCAACTCGTCTTGCAGGCCCAGCCGGCTGCACAGGGCGAGCCCCCACGGGAACGTGGTGATGAAGTTGTCGGCGCTCTGTTCGACCTGGAATCCGTCTTCATGCACCGTCGACAGCACCCCGCCCGGCCGGCCCGCCGGGTCGAACACGGCAACCCGGCACGCCGGATCGAGTTCGACCAGCCGGTGCGCGGCCGCCAACCCGGAAATCCCGCCGCCCACCACGGCCACGCAAGGCGAATTGGTTTGCTTTCGGTTCACGAAGCTCCTCGGGTCAGGCTTCCCGCGAGCGGGTCGAGTGGGCGGTGGCGGTTTGCATGAGGGTGTGCCAGTGCGCTTGGGCGCACGGGAACGCGTGGGCGGGACAATGGGAGCAGTCGCCCGTGCCGCCGCGGTCGGGCCGGATGACGTGTATGCGGCGCACTTCCACCGTGGCCTCCGTGCCCGAGGCGTCGTACGAGACCGTCCGCGACAGCGGCTCGTTCTCGACGGCCACCACCACGTGCCAGACGGTTCCCGGCGCGTCGATGCACTGGCGGTTGAGTGCCTGCACCGTGGCCTCGGCCTTGGGGTAGCCGAGCGGCGCCGCGGGCGCCCGTCCCGGCACCTGCCACACGCAGTTGGGCACGTCGAGCGGGCCGCCGGGCTCCCAGCCTTCCGGCCACGCGATGGTGTTCACCTGGTAGCGGAGCGGCGTACACAAGCGCCCGCCCACCTCCAAGCGGCCCACACCGCCGGGTTCGATCACCACGGCCCAGCGCTCCCCGCCGTTGCCGCGTTCGTTGTGGCCCATGGCCTGGCCGAGCGCGCAGAACAGATCGTCCACCGGGTCGAGGAACTCGACCGGCCGGCCCGGCTGGGGCGGGACGTCGTCGAAACCGGCGGGCTGCCATCCCGGCGGCCTGAGGATGAAGGCAACCTGGTATCGGGGCATGGTCATCGCGGGCCTGTACGCCCCTGCGGGCGCCGCCCTCTTGGCGGTCTCTCGCCCTCGAACGGCATCATCTCGTCCATCATCATCATGCCCTCCTCGTCGTACATCATGTCGGGCATGTCGTCCGGCTCGGGCTCCGGCTCGACGGTGCGCCGCTCGTACTCGATTTGGTCCTCCACTTCGGAAAGCATGCGCAAGGTGCCGTCGTGATCCATCACCAGCACCCTTCCCGGCTCGGTCATGGCGGTTCGGCTCCCGCTGGGCAGCCGCCTGCCGCCGATCAAATCGAGCGCCACCATGCCCGTGACGAAGTCCACTTTGTCGGGTTCTTCGATTTCCGGTTCCTTGCGTGGCCCGCGACCGATCAACACGCCCGTCCCGCCGTCGTCCTCGCGCCGGCGCTGCCGGGGTTCGCGGATGACCGTTTCGGGGTAGTCGAGCAACTGGCCGCGCATGACGGGGAAGTCGCGGTGTACCTCCTCGCCGGTTTCTTTCCGCCATTTGATGATGGCCACCGTGCCGCGAGGCTCGTCGGTGTCGCGGAGCAGGGGGTGAACGCCGCCAGCCAGCACGAACGTATCGCGCGGGATGGTAATGACCGGTGAGGGCTCCGACCATCGGTCCTTCTCAATCCACCGCTGCCGGGCCAACTCAGGACGCTCGAGGAACTTCGGGTCGAGGCCGAAGTTCGGATTCGCCAGCAGCAGGCGAACCCGATAGCGGTACGACTTGCCGGGCTCGACCGAGTAGTCGAAGAAGCGGAACAGGAGGTAGTCGGGGTCCCGGTCGTACAGGTCCGTTTCCTCCCCGCCGTATTCCCCCCTGCCGTGTTGGAACATCCCTTCCTCGCCCATCATGCGTGGGGGCCTGGTGCGGGGCGTTCCGGGCCTCGGGCGGGGGCGCCCCCTGCCGTCGTCGCCGCGCATGGGCCAGTCGCCGAAGGGGTCGTCGGGGTCACCGATCGGGTCTTGGCCGGCGGGGGCCTCGTCCCAATCGTCCTCGACCCGGTGCCGCCGGAGCGGGATCTCCGGCGGATGGGCCACTTCCTCGCCCCAGGGGCTTGCCGGCTCCCGGCCGCCGTACTGCCCGCCCATCTCCCTTTGGTAGCTGGCTAGTTCATACCCCCGGGCTCGTTCTTCGACCACTCTCGGCCCCAGAGGAAACACCAACCGCGGGTGCACGAACCGCTCATCGACCACCTCCTCCGCCGTGCCGGTCCACGTCCTCTCGGCTTCGGCCAGCGCGGCGCGAAGGTTCAACGGGGTCCACTCCAGTTGCTCCGGATCGGACGGGCTCCGGTGCGGGTCCACTTCGGCGCGTTCCACGCGGTAATAGATATACTCGGGTACGTCCGGTTCGGGGCTCGGCTTGATCCGCTCTTGGAAATACTCCTCGTACGCTTGCTTCTGCTGCCGGTCGGGGGCCAGCCCCACGATGACCGCCCAGCGCTGGCCCCGGATGCCCTGTTCCGTTCCTCGCCCCGCGGGCCGGCGGCCGACCCCGGCTTGTCGAGTTACACGCATGTTGAACGCCCCGTATCCAGCCGAACCGCGCAGCTCGCGCACCAGGAGCACCGGCGGCTCACCGCGGAGTTCCAGGGGGTTGACCAGGCGCGGGTTCCACGATGCGACGTGGCGGTATTCCTCTTCCCGCGGGGGCCGGCTATCCAGAATCATGTGGGCGAAATCGGTCGCCTCGCGATCGGGGTCGGTGGGGCGGTCGTCCAAGTCCCGCCCGGCACGCTCGACCGACTGCTCCAACTCGTCGGTCGTCCGCTCGTAGCGGTCCGCCCAAATCGCGCCGGCCACCAGGCCCAGGAAAGCGAGCACGACCGCGGCGAACACGAATTTCTCGACGTTTTCCAGCAGGAATTCCTGGATGGCGTTCTTGTCGAACTTCAATTTGAGTTTCATGGCAGTGTCCTCGTTTCGGACGTTGACGAATGGTTCGCGGGGTCCGTCGGCTCCATGGCGGGGCCCTGTGGGGCCGCCGCGGGCGGTTGCGCAGCGTCCGGCTGCAGGGGAACCTCAACCGGCGGCTCGGCAACCGGCGCCGGCATGTCGGCCGGGGTCGGCTCGGTGGCCGGCGGCGCCGGCTCTTCCGCCGGGGGTTGCTCGCCGGGTTCCACGGCTGCCGGGTCCTCCAGCCGGTCGGCTGCCGCCGCCCCGGTGCCAAGTTTTTCCAGGTCCGGCGGATTGTAAACGTAGATGATGCCGAACACCTCGACGTCGACGTAGTCGTGGTCGTCTACCTCGACGGCTCGGGCGCCGACCGAGGCTCCTTCGCGGATGACTTGCGGCCCTGCCGGCCGCGTCTGCCGGCCGGCGCCCACCCCGCGGCGTTCGCCGCGTTGCATCTGTGTGCCCTGGATCGGGTTGATGCGAACCCGCACCACCTCGATCGGCATGGCGGAATTGGCGCACTCGACCAGCAGTTTGGGTATGCGGCGTTGATGCATGTAGAGGTTCTTGTGAACCATCATCATCTTGAACTCGGCGTAGGGCGGCTGGGCCTCGAACTGGCGGGCGGAAAGGGGGAACCCGTTTTCATCGACGTAACGCCCGTCCAGCAGATTCACCTCCTGGAATCCCCGGCCGGTCCTTCCACCGTACTCGCCGTCCATGTCGTCCATTCCCATGCCGGCGCCCATTCCCATTCCGGCGCCCATCCCGGCTCCCGTTCCCGTTCCTGCGCCCATTCCAGGCCCTGCGCCCACACCCATTCCGGGCCCGCCGGCGGCGGCGCCGCCGGCGCCTCGGGCGGCCACGGTGGCCGGTTCCGCGAAAATGGTTTGCTGGCGCGACACCCAGGCCTCGGCGGCGGGGCGGCCGATTTCCAACGTGTTGATTCGCTTGATCCAAGCCTTGTCAAACGACTCGACGCCTTCGTTGACACTGGCAATGATCTTCAGCAGCGCTTCGTAGACCCACAGGTCCTCCTGGGCGAGCAATACCTGTTGCGTGGTCGGGGTCTTCTCCCACCCGGCGGCGATGTCGAAGATTTCCGGCTGGGGCCAATCGACGAGCCCACGCCAGGGCTCCGGCTCGGTGTCCTGTTGTTCGCCGGGGCGCCCGGGCTGCGTGGGGGCGGCGGGGCGGCGAACGCCGTACTCCTCGCCGTACCCGGTCGAGACGCCCGTGGTGCGGCCGCGCCGCTCGCCGGGCCGGCCCCGGCCGCCCCGAATCTCCTCGGTGTACCGGTCCAACGGCTCGTCAGCGGGACGGCGGAGGTCGACCAGCCTCAGCAGGGTCGGGTAGTGCCGTTCGATGAAGTTCAAGTACCGCTCTCGGAACCGGGGGCGCATCTCCTGGCCCGGCTTCAGCGACTCGAACTCCCGGCGGAAGTCGTCGCCGAGGACGGCGGGCAGCGGATTGTTTTCCTTTTGTTGCTGGTACAGAATTTCCCAGCCTTCCAGTACCCGGTCCTTCTGCACGACGTGCTGCTTGCGCGTCGCTTCGACGCTTCCCTCGTTGCGGAGGTCCGGGTTGCCGGGAATCCGGCGGACCGCGTCGAAGTGGTCTTCGAGTTCGCCCTTGCGGCGCTCGAAACGGCTCGCAAGATCGGCCGTCGCCCAGGTCCAGCACAGCAGGGCCACGATGACCGCGAGGCTGCACAGGACCCAGAAGTGATACTTCTGGACCATCACCAGTGCGAGTTTGAGTTTGTCCATGTTCGGTTCTCTCCTCAGGCTCTCCGGCGCCGCTCGGCGATCACCGGCCGGCGCCGGCCTTCGTGCTCAAAAGCCAACCCTTTGGGTTCAAACAGGGGGCGGCGCCCCGCCGACCGGGGCACCCGGCTCCGGTTCCTCACTGAGCGGCTGCTCGTGCTCCGCCTCCCGCTGTTGCTCTTCCTCGAGCCGCTTCTGCATCCGTTCGGTGGGCGTCATCGGGTTCCAGGCGAACTCGACCACGAAGTCGAATCGCAACAGCTTCACGGTATTCCCGTCCGCCGTTTCCGTTTGCCCTGCGCTTTCGCCGTGCCGCACCGTGCCGCGGCGCGGCTCCCATTCGCCGGCCAGGTGCGGGGTCAGGTTCACCACCTCCTCCTCGA
>SKJM01000811.1 GCA_007122045.1 Planctomycetales bacterium
CGCAAGAAGGCCATGCTCCGGTATTACCAGGAGGATATCGTCATCTGGACCATGATCCGCTCCGCCTTCTTCCGCTTTTACAATACACCATATGACCGATATGTCCGCGACTATGCCCGCGAACGCGTCGGAGACGTGCGGGTCCGTATCGACGGCGCCGAAGCGGTCGAGCAGACTTTTGTGCCCGCCAACTGGAGGACCAGCGCCGACCAGTGGGACTGGCGCACGGCGTGGGAGGTCGACGGCAGCATTGCCGAACTCCCTCTGACGCAGAAGTGGCTGGAACGCGTCCGAGGCGCGTCGCGGTAGCGCGGCCCAAGCAGGTTCCAGCATAGCACGATCCCCGACCAACCCAAACCGATCTTCAGGAAGGAAACTCATGAGAGCAAGAACGATCATCCTGTCCGTCGTGACACTGCTGCTGGTGCGCCCGGCCTACGCCGCCGAGGACGTGAACCAGATGAAGAAGATACAAGCCGAGACCTGGACCGTCCCCGGCGTGGAGATGAAGATGAAGCGGATCCCGGCCGGGACGTTCACCATGGGGAGCCCCGAGGACGAGATGGCCCGCTGGGACGAAGAAATCCAGCGCGAGGTGACGATCACGAGGCCTTTTTACATGGCCGCCTACGAATGCCGTCAGCGCGAGTACTACAAGCTGATGCTGCCGGAGGACTATGACTACGGCGCCTGGGAGTACCGGCGCGGTCCCCTGCACGACGGCGCGGCGTGGCGGCACAAGTGGCGCGGTAACCAGCCGCTCGGCGCCCGCCGAACTCCATTTCTATTTCGGTCGGCTTCCGGCAGACTCGAGGACTACACCCACCCCATGGAAATGGTCAGTTGGCACAGCGCCATGGAGTTCTGCAGGAAATTGACCGAAATCGAACGAAAAGCGGGCCGCCTGCCCGACGGCTATGTCTACCGCCTGCCGACCGAGGCGGAATGGGAATACGCCTGCCGGGCCGGGACGTCGGGCCCTTACAATTTCGAGGCCGACTATTCGAACGGCTACGAGTTGCGGAGGCACATGTACATCGGCGGCGGCGGCTGGCTCAATTCCGGCGCCGGCGACACCGACAGTGACCGCGAGCCCAATGCATGGGGGCTGCGCGACATGCACGGCAATGTTTACGAGTGGTGCCTGGACTGGTACGGACCCTATGCCGAGGGCCCTCAAACCGACCCGCTCGGGCCGAAGACGGGAGAAGAGAAAGTGGCGCGGGGGGGCGGTGCCGTGCCGTGGCCTCGCGATGACGCGCTGGACTGGACCATCCATCCTTTCACGCGGTCCGCCAGCCGCTACGGCTTCGAGCCCGATGCCGACT
The DNA here is from genome assembly GCA_007122045.1 of Planctomycetales bacterium. Lineage (GTDB taxonomy): Bacteria > Planctomycetota > Planctomycetia > Pirellulales > Thermoguttaceae > PWXP01. Next base: position 1,329 of record SKJM01000811.1, read on the forward strand.
ACGTGTTCATTCTCGGCTTCCGCGTCGTGCTGGCGCCGGACGTGAAAGTACAGGAACAGTAAGTCCAAAAACACGGATCCAGATTGCACGATGGCCGGCTTTCGGCACGCCGTTGGCGGCCAGTGACCTATGTAGTACGATGACACCCAACTCAACCCCTTCAGTAGGAGCAGGAAATGAAAAGAATGTGGATACCGATTGTACTGGTGATGGCTTTCGCGGCGCCGTTGATGGCCGGCGATGTCCATACAAAAGACGGCAAGTACGACTTCTTCGGCTTGGCCCGTTATCCGGAAGGCGGCAAGCTCGTCGACGGCGTTGAGTTGTACGAAGTGAAGGAGGGAGGCGGACCGGCGGACCAATATACCCGCCGCGTCGTGCGCTGGTGGCCCCGCAAGGGCGTGGACTTCATCGAGATCCAGGATGGAATGATCGAGCGCGAATGGACCCGGCTGCCCAGCCTGATCGAGGAGGCCCCTCCGGGGCTGAGCACGGAGCCGACGGTTGTCGAACACGAGGGGCTGCGAATCGCCCCGCTCAGGGGGAAACCCTGGTATATGCGTCGTTTTCGCGGCTACCTGCACCCGCCCGAGGATGGGAACTATGTGTTCAAGATCGCCGCGGACACCATGGCGTTCTTTTCCGTCAGCGAGGACGAGAAACCCGAGAACCTGCGAATCGTCTGCGGCCTTTCCTCTTACGCTCGTCCGGCCCAGTGGGACAAGCATCCCGGCCAGATTTCCGTTCCCATCCCGATGGAGAAGGGAAAGAAGTATTACTACGAGGTGATTCACGTACAGACGACCGGCGGCAACCACGTGGGGGCGGCGTGGAGGGGCGACACGATGGCCCTCCAGACCGTGGGAGGCAGCACGGTCTCCACGCTGGACGGCCGGCGCGGCATCGTGATCGAGGAGCGGTGGGATACCACCTCGGGGGGTGGAGTCCGGCCCAAGGATCTGCCGCGCACGTTCAAGGCGCACCTGATCGGCTTCGACGGCATCGGAAACCCCGTCGCGTCGCCCGAAAGCGGCAGGGATTTCGTCGTGCCGACCGTGATCCTGCGCTTGCCGGACGGGACGAAGCGCGGCATCAAAGGCGACAAGTTCGTGCAAGCGGACCAAGAATTCATCATGGGGATCTACGTTGACGAGATGAAGCGGATCCGAAGCGGGCTGGTGCAGGACGAACACAAGGCGCCTCCTGGACTTCTGAAGGCCTACCCGGTCCCGGCGGGCACGGGCAAGCCGGGCTCGGTGCACTTGCTGACCGAACGCTTCGCGATCGTTTCGCGCAACCAGAGGGCCGGCAGCCACTTGGTCGCTCAGGACGAGAAATCAATCCGCGCCCGGAAAGCCATGGCGAATATGCTCGAGCATATGCACGCCTATCTGGAATACGGCGGGCACCTGATGCCTTTCTGGGACCGCAAGGAACTGTTCAAGTTCGCGGCGCATACCGGGGAGGGCGCGGCCATGGGCGGGTACGGCGGAGCTTCGGCCAGCGTGGAAGACACGCCCGGCGGCTTCACCCACGAATACGGCCACGGGTTCACGATCCAGTGGCGCGGCGCGCACTGCGGCGAATCCTTTGCCACCGCCGTGCAGGAGATCGTGGGCGGCACCCACGGCAGTTGCCACTACAACATCAGAAACCCCTACCGCAACTGCATGCACGGCTCCTATGTCGCGACGCTGTTCTACCGCATGATCGGCTTCGATCCGAACTGGGGCATGACCGCGATGACCGCGCTGCCCCAGTCGGCGGGCGAGAGAAGTTTCTTTCAGACGCTTGCGCGGTTGGGGCAGCAACGGGGGCTGTTCGCGGACGGCGTCCGCGGGATCGGCGACATGTTTGGCGACTACGCCGCCCGCCAGGCGGAATTCGACACGCAGATTCAGGAGGGGCTGCGTCACGAATGGGTGTCGGTGGCTCGCAACTACCTCGAGCCCGTCGACCAGGACAAAGGCATCTACCGCATCCCCTGGGCCGAAGCGCCGGAACCGTACGGCTTGAACGTCGTCCGGCTGGTTCCGACCGGAGACGCCGCGGAGATCGTTGTCGACTTCCAGGGCTATCACGATCCGGCCATGTACAGCGACTGGCGCGCCTGTATCGTGGCGGTGGACGGGGACGGCAGGGCGCGCTACTCCGACCTCTGGAACAAGGGGAAAATGACGATGCCCCGCCGCGAGGGGGATCTGCGGTACTGGTTGACCGTGGCGGCGACGCCGCGGGCGATGCTCGATGGCGGCAGGTACACGCGCGCTTTCTGGAACGGCCCGTATGCGGCCCGCTATCCGTGGCAGGCAACCTTCATCGGCGCGGTTCCGGGCCGCCCGCAGCGATCCCGTACGGACCTGCACGACCTCTATTGCGCCTACGGGCCGATGCTCAGCAGTGGCGATCTCGTGCCGGCCGTTCCGAACACGGAGTGCGGCCGACGGTACATCGACGAGGCCCGCCCCGTGCTGGAAGAGCTGCAACGGCTCCTGCGGCAGTCCGATTCCGAACTGCAGAAGGTCAGCCTGATGCAGACGATCATGGCCATTTCCGCCGCGCTCGGCGCGGCCGATGGCGCTCCGCATCCCAATGGCGGCGGCTGGGTGGCGGCCACGGCCGAGGTGGCGCCCACGGCCTACGTGGGGCCGCACGCCGCGGTGCTTGACCAGGCCAGGGTTCTCGACCATGCGGTGATCGAGGATTACGCGGTGCTCAGGAATCACACGGTCGTCGCGGAACACGCGCGCGTGGGCGGGCAGGCCGTTCTCCAGCAGGCAATCAGCCTGACTGGATACCAGCGTTGCTGGTTGCCGGCCAGCGGGCCGGCCTCTCACGAGTTGCCCGAGCTGTCGGCGCCCACGACGGACGACGGCCTGTTGGCCAACTACGCGATGGAGCAGGCCGAAACGATGATGCTGGAGAATTTCTATCGCAACGAGGCCGGCCCCCGCGAGTTTTTCGGCCCGCTGCTGAACGGGTATCTTTACGGCCGTCCGGCGTTCGTCACGGAAGGCGAGCGGCGGGGCTTTGCCTTCGACGGCAAGACGCAATATGCCGAACTCGACCGCCGGGTGGGCGACCTGGGCAGGATCACGGTCGACATGGCCGTCAAATGGCAGGGCCGCGGCGCGCAGACGCTGCTGGATTTCGGGTCCGACGCGGACCACCGCTTCACGCTCGTGACGGCCGGCCGGGAAGGCCGGCCGGAGTTCACGGCCGTGGTGGCCGGCAAGGAGACGGTTCGTGTGGTCTCCTCGGCGGCGCTGCCGAAGGGCGCCTGGTCGCGGGTGCGCGTGGAAATCGACGGAGAAACCGCGGCCCTGTGGATCGACGACAAGCCGGTCGGCGCAGCGGAGTCCGCGTTCCGCCCGTGCGACGCCTTCAAACCCGGCGGCGACAAACGCAATTTCATCGCGGCGGCCAGAGACGGGAGCGGCAAATTCGAGGGCGTCTTCGAATATGTCACGATCTATAACGAGGTGCATGGAAGGCACTTTGCCGCGCTGCCCGCTCCCATTCTGGACGCGCCGCGCCATCCTCAGGCGGGCCTTGCCGAGCGGGTTCGCAGGAATCTGGGCATGAGCCAGCACGAGCAACGGGAGCGAGCCGCACTACTCAGCGGCCCGATGATGGGCTACCTCGGCAGAATGTCGTCGAAAGCCACGGCGCGGCTATCCGAACTCATGCGTCGCCATCCGGCCTGGGGCGAGGCGGTCGAGAATGCCCGCCAGTTCGACGAATGGAAAAAGGACCAGGAACGGCAGTACGGCGAGGCCTTCGACGAGAGCGCGGAAGCCAAAGCGTTGCAGGCGCGGATCGCCGAAATCGACGCGCGGATCGGCCCCGTGCGGCGGGAAATCGACGCGGTGCGCAAGGCACGACCGCCCGCGGAGCCGACCGCGGAGCCGACCGAGAGGGTGGTCGAGCTGCTGAAGCTGATCGAGGAGTCCGGCGCGGAAATCGCCGGACTTCGCCAGCGGATCAAGCGCATCGAGCAGGACGCCGAGGCGACGGTTGCCGCCATGCCCGAGACCGCGGCCGAGCAGGAGGAAATCGCCCGCTTGCAGGAGCGGATCAAGCCTCTGGAGGCGAAGGCCAAGGCCGCGCTCCAGGAAGCCATTGCCAATGACCCGGAGAAGGAAGCGTGGGACGTGGGCCGGCGGGACCTGGCGTACTCGCCCCTCTATTGGCGGGTTCGCGCCTCGCAGGGGATAGGCAGCCGCGAAGACATCCTCAAAGCCGAACTCGTAGCGACGAATCCTGACTACCGGCTGTGGACCAGGAAGAGCGCCCGATTGGACGAGCTGCGGCGGCAGCGCCGCTATCGCTACGAGACCTACCTGCTGCAGCAGACCGACCGCGCCGAGTTGCAGGCTCGGATCGGGATCCTGGACGAGGATGTCAAGGCCCTCAGGAGGGATCTGAAGACGGAGCAGGATCTTGCCGTGGTCGAACCGGTTGCCGCCAGTGAAGAGGTTGAACTGCAGCAAACGTTGGCAGCGTTGAACGAGCAGAAGGGTGTGCTGACGCGCCAACTGGGCGAACGAAGAAATGAGTTCATCCAGCAGAAGCTGCAGGAGGCGGGCGCGCCGGAGAAGGAAAAGGAGCGCAATGCGGCGCTGAGCAGGGCCCGCAACGAGGCCATGGCCGCCTACGCCCAGGAGGATTCGGCCATCCAGGCCATGCAGCGTTCGGCGTTTCACGGCTTCTATAACAGGCGCTACGCGTCCGCCGTCGGACCCTACGCTGCCAGCTTGGTGGGCGGCCCGAGCGGGCGCTTCGATTTCGGCATGGCCGCCAGCATGGCCAATCTCTACGTGCCCGCGCACTGGAAGACGAACGCGGACCAGTGGGACTGGCGCACCGCATGGGAGGTGAAGGAAGGCAGTCTCGACGAGTTGCCGCTGACGCGGAAATGGCTTGAGCGGGTGGGGGGCATGAGTGCCGATTGACGATTGCCGAATGTGTAACCGTTCACGGGGCGGCGCGGGCTGTTTTCTCCGCTCGACGCGAAGGGGACAGTCCCATTTTCGCGGCGGAAACGGTGGAGCACTGGGCAAGAACGCCCTTTGTGCCGCGAAAATTGGGACAGTCCCCCTGTGAACGGTTACCCGAATGTTATGGCGAAACGCATAACCCGGCGAACGCCGGACCGAATGGGAATAGGCCGTATTCGTCTCATCGGTCCTATTCCCTGAACCAAACTGAAGGAACAAACACATGAAGACACCAACGATTACGCTTGCAACACTCTCGCTTCTCTTGACG
>SKJM01000381.1 GCA_007122045.1 Planctomycetales bacterium
AAGCGGCTGATGGACCCCGACAGCGAGCACCTGGGCGCCGAGTCGCCGCCGTTCGGCGCCAGGGGGCTTTCGCGTCAGGTGTGGCGTCCGAACCCGGGCCGCAGTCCGTACAAACCCACCTGGGGCTGGGCCACCTGGCAGTACGTGTGGGACGTGCGGCTGGCGCTGGGGAAGATCGACGCGGCCACGGCGGCCTCCGGCGGGCGCGGCCTGGAGGCCGAGGGCCCGCCCACCACGTTCTTCGAGCCGTGGGACGTCCGCGGCGACTGGACCCTGCGGGCGGTGGAAGTGGAAAACTGGCTCGACATCCCCTTCCGCGATGCGTGGGTGCCGGCCACCGGCGCCCGCATAAGTCCCGAAGCGATGCCCCTCGAAGTGGGGCAAACGCGAGTGGTCGAGGCGGCCGTTGTGCCCGAGGAGGCCAGCTACCGAACGATGACCTGGAAGTCGAGCGACCCGGAGGTGGCCACCGTCCGGCCCCGCATGCTCGACGACATCGACCCGCAGAAGACGCGGCCCACGTACCGGCTTGAGGGCGAGATCGTCATTACGGCGATAGCCCCCGGCACGGCGCGGATTACCGCCACGACGACCGACGGATCGCACACGGCCACCTGCGAGGTGCGCGTGGTTGCGGCAGAATAGATAGGATACTTGAACAAGGAGACAAAACATGCAACGGCGGGAGTTCTTCCAAAAGGGGTCGGCCGGGTTGGCGGGCCTGACCATGGGATCGATGCTGGCTGAATCGGCAGCGGCGGGCGCCGCCTGTGCGGCGACGGCCGACGACGGGGCCGAAACCGAAGCCGCGGGGGCGCAATTCATTACGGCGGAGGGTCGGGATCCCCATGAGGTCCTTGCCGCCTCGCCCCCGTATTCCGTGATCCTGTTCAACCGAAATCATCCGCACACATTGGACAAAACGCTGGTGATGGACAAGCCGCTTACGGTGCTGGGGCTGCATGCCCGGATGCCCGAGGGCTTGGCGGCCACCCCGCTGGTTTCGATTCAAGCGGAGGGCGTTCGATTTACCGACTTCGAGCTGCATGGGAATACCGAATCGATCACGACGAACTGGGCGGCGAACCGGGCTTCGTGCCTGACGATTCAAGCCGGCGAGTTCGTGGTCGAGCGAGGGCTCGTCACCCGGGCTTCCCGCCATGGAATCCTGGTCGCCAGCGGAACGGATCAGGATCTGGGCGATTATCCCGTAGCGGTGGGCAAGGACATTCGCAACGGGGTGATACGGGACATCATCGCCCGCGATATCCGCCGGGATGGAGTGTCGATTGAAGGCCGCCCCGAAGGCTCCATCAGCCATCTGCTGGTGGAAAACATCTGGCTGTACCGCAGTCCCGACCGGGGCGCCGTGGAGGCGTGCGACGGGGCCGACAACATCACGTTCCGCAACATTTACGCCGAGGACGCCGCGTACGTGGCCGACGTGATGCACGACCATGGGAAGAACGTGGCGCACAACCACACGCTGGAGAACATCCACGGGGTCCGCTGCCGCCACGTCGTGCGGACGGGGAACCGGGACCTCGGCCACACGGGCCTTACGGTACGAAACGTCATCGCCGAACAGTGCGGGTTGCCGCTCCGGATATCCAACACGCGGGGCGTGTGGATCGAGGGCGTGCGGGTGACCATGCACTCAGGAGGCCCGATCGCCGCGATATCGAATTGCCACGGCGTCAGCGTGAACCATGTCATGTTGCTCAGCGGAACGCCGGGCGACGAAGCGATCCAACTGAAAGGTTGCAGCCATACACGGTTGGACGAGTTCCTGGACGTCCGAGCGGATGAATCCTAGTACCGCAACGCACCCGGGTCCGGGTCGGGCGCCTGGAGCTGACGGCCACAACAACCTTTCCAACCTGAAACAAGCGAGGAGTAAACGCTATGCCACTGCATGCCGGCTTTCGACGTCACAGGCTCGGACGGGAGACATTGATGAGGTCTGTATGCCTCTTTACTTGGACGCTTGTCGTGGCGGCGCCCGCGTGGGCGATTGCCGATACGGACCAAGAGGGCGCCATGTTGCAGGCGGTTGTCGAATACGCCGACAACGTGCTGCGTTTGGGCCGCGACGCCGACACGCCGCTGTTCGCCGACGGCCTGCACGTCGATACCCGCCAACCGGCCGAGTTCCAGGGTTGGTCGCTGTCGAACCTGGCCGACCAGCAGAACTTTTTCCGCGTGCTGACCGGCCTGACCCGCCTCACCGGCGACCCGCGCTACGCCAACGCCGCGCGGGAAGCCATTGCCTGGCACTTCGAGCGGCAGCATCCTTCGGGCCTGCTCAACTGGGGGCATCACCGGCTGATCGATCTGCGTACGCACGAGGTGGTCGGCGATTCCGGCAGGGTTCACGAGTTGAAGATGAACTTCCCTTTCTACGAGTTGATGTGGGAAGTGGACACCGAGGCGACCGAGCGGTTCCTCCGCGGCTTCTGGGCCCGCCACGTGGCCGATTTTCGCACGCTGAACTTCAACCGTCACGGGAGTTTTTCCGGGGGCGATCCGGGTGATATTTGGGACCGCGAATTCGCCGGGCCCGAGCCCTTCTACGCCACCGGCAACCTGACCTTCATCAACACAGGCGCAGACCTGATCCAGGCCGCCGCGGTGTTGTCGAAGTACAGCGGCGACGAGCGGCCGCTTGACTGGGCCCTGCGCATGGCCGGCATGTTCCGGAGAACCCGCCACCCGGAAACGCGGCTTACGGCGTACCAGTTCACCCGTCGCGACCCCGACCGGGGCGTTCAGCAGTTTGGGGACGATTTCGGCGACCGGGCCCTCGAAGGGAAAATCCTTGTGCGGTACAAAGGCGAGACCATTTACGGATACGTGGCCGTGCTGCGCATGCGCCTGGCCGAAGAGCTTGGCGATGCGGGCGAGGAATTGCTCCAGTGGGCGCACGACGACCTGCTCGCCTACGCCAGGTACGCCTACGATCCGGAAACGCATACCATCCGGCCCCTGCTGACCGACGGCACCGACCTGACCGGCTACCGGCTGAAGCGCAACGGCTACCACGGCCGGGCCGGTACCGTCTTCGAGCCGTGGGAGGCCGGCAGCATCCAGCTGCTTGCCTACGCATTGGGTTACCGCCTGACCGGCGACGCCGCCTTGTGGGAAACGGCCCGGGCCATGGCCCGCGGGCACGGCCTCGGCGAGCTTGGCCGCACCCCCGGCCGCGCCGCCCGGCTGGACCTGGAAACGGACAATGCCGATCCCCACGCGCTGCTGGCCCTGTTGGAACTCCACCGGGCCGGTGGCGGATCGGCCTATTTGGACCTGGCCACGCGGATTGGCGAGAACATCCTGGCAAAGAAGTTCCACCGGGGCTTCTTTCTGCACAGCGAGGACCACGTTGTGGCCAGTTTCAACTCGCTCGAACCGCTCGCGCTGCTGTCGCTCGAGGCGGCGCGCCGCGGCGCCCCGGAGGCGGTGCCCGCCTACAATGGCGGCGGCGACTACATGCACACGCGCATCAATCGCGCCGCCGCACAAACCCGCTGACCCGGACTATTCACGAGGAGGTAGGGTGGTGACAAGCAAGCCAAGTTCCTGGTGGGACTTCGGTCGCTCGCCCGGACGTGCTTCCGGACAAGCGGCGTGCAAACGAGCCCAGCGTGGCTTGCGCAGTCCCACCAGGAACTTACGCGACCTCGTCCCACCCTACATAAACAATCCGGGCTGACCTCGATTTTCCGCGTGCGGACGAGCCGATTTGGGCCGCAGCGTTCGCCCCGTTCACCGATCGTATAGTTTACCTATCGTATAGTATGATGCAAACGACAACGTTCGATTACCGCCGGGCCGACGCGCAGGCGACCGCTGTGGAGCCGCTTGCGCCGGACGAGTTCCCGTATGACGAGTTCGCGTGGTACGAGCAGGCCTGCCGCGAGCGGTGCCGCGCATTCTGGGCGGCCGAGTCGGGCGTGCTGGTGTGCCGCCGGGTGCGCGCCGGGGCGTGCTTCAGCGCGGGCTGCGCCGACGCGGAACGGTCGCTCGCCCTGCAGCTTGGCGCGCTGCGGGCCGGGATGGAATATGCCGGCGACGTGCCCGGGTTCCTCGAGCCCTGGTACGGCATCGGCACCGTGGCCAGCGCGTTCGGGGCGCAGTACCAGTGGAAGGCGGGCCAGGCGCCTGCCGTTTCGCCGCCCTTCCGGTCGGTCGGCGAGGCGCTCGAATATCCGGCCCGGCCCGTGGCGCAAACGGCCATTGGCCGCCATACGCTGGGGATGATCGACTATTTCGTCGAGGCGACCGGCGGCCGGCTGCCCATGTCGCTTACTGATACGCAGTCGCCGCTGAACGTGGCAACGCTCCTGGTGGCGGTCAGCGAGTTCCTGTTGGAATGCGTCGACGCGCCGGACCGGGTGCGGAAGTTGCTCGGGCGCATTGCCGAGCTTCAAGTGGATTTCGTGCGGGAGCAGCAGGCCCGCATTGGCGACGCGCTGGTGTGGCCCGGCCACGGGTTCAGTTCGAGCCGCGAGTTTTGCGGTTTGGGGCAGAGCGACGACAACCTGCTGACGATGTCGGGGCCGATGTACGACGAGGTGGCGGCCCCGTCGTTCTGGGCCTGCGGCGCGCCGTTTAGGGGGGTGGCGTTTCATTCGTGCGGCAACTGGTCGGGTCGGCTGCCGGTCATTCGGCGGCTGCCCGGGCTGCGCGTGGTCGATGCCGCGTTCGGCCCGGCCACCGACCCGCGGCCGAACCCGCCGGAGCCGTTCGCCGCGGCCCTGACGGGCACGGGCATTGTGCTGAACGCGCGGATTGTCGGCCCCCCGGAAACCGTGTTAGAATACGTCCGGAAGCTCTGGCGGCCGGGGATGCAACTGATTGTGGTGACCTATTGCGAAACGCCGGCGGAACAGGCGGAGGTGTACGAGGGGATTCACGAGGTGTGCGGGTGAAACTGACAGATCGTAGGGTGGGTGGTTCCGGCGTGCGTTGCCGGCCGATTGATGTTGGCGTGCCGCGGGGCGTTCCGGCGGCGGTCGGGTTTGCGCTGGAGTACAGCCGGGTTCACCCACGCGGGGGCCCCGGTGCGCTGCGCGCGTGGGTGAACCCGGCCGCTTCGGAGACCGCGAGCAAAGGTCTGGCTGCCCAGTGAGCGGCCGGAACCACCCACCCTACGTTGCTATCCCACGAGAGAAGTTACATGTTCGGATTGCCGCTGATCGACGTTTTGGTCATTGTCGTCTATTTCAGCATTGTGCTGGCGGTGGGGGCGTGGGCGTCGCGCCGGGTGCTCAGCGAGGAGGGGTTCTTCCTGGCGGGCCGGCGGTTCGGCAAGTTCGTGCAAACCTTCGCGTCGTTCGGCCAGGGCACCAGTGCCGATAACGCCGTGGGCGTGACCACCACCACCTTCCACAACGGGGCGGCGGGAATCTGGAGTTCCCTGCTGTACCTGTTCGGCACCCCGGTGTACTGGTTCACCTCAAGCTGGCTGCGCCGCCTGCGGGTGCTCACCCTCGGCGACTTCTTCGTCGAGCGCTACGGCAGCCGCCGGATGGGCGCCCTGTACGCGCTGATCGGGACGGTGGGCATGATGGCGTTCATCGCGCTGGGCTTCAGCGCCATGTCGAAGACCATCCTGGCCATCACCCCGAAAACCGCCGCCGAGTTCACCCCCGCCGAGGCCCGGGAATACGAAACGGCCTACCGGCAACTCGCCGAGGACGACGCGCTCGCCCCGGCTGAGATTCTGTCGCTCGAGCAGTTGCAGGCGCGGGAGCAGCTCGAGCGCGCAGCGCCCGCCGAGTTGACGACCGAGCAGCAGGCGCACCTGGACCGCCTGCAAGCGCAGCGCGCGGCGACGGTCATCTCGCACCTCCGGTTGGACGCCCTGGTTTGGGGCATGTGCGTCATCGTCATGTTGTATGCGGCGGCCGGAGGTCTGGAGGCCGCGTTCCTGACCGACACGCTGCAAGGCATGTGCATCATCGCCCTTTCGATCCTCCTCATCCCGTTCGCCTGGGCACAGATCAACGTGCTGTACGGCGGCGAGGGCGTCCAAGGCGCGCTGAGCACCATCCACGCCCGGCTGCCCGACTCGCACTTCGACATCTTCGGCTCGCCGCACGCGATCGACTTCACCTGGTACTACATCGTGGCGCTGTCGGTCATGGCGCTGCTGACCGTGGTGATTCAGCCCAACATGCTGGTCACCTGCGGTTCCGCCCGCGACGAATACGCTGCCCGATACGGTTTCGTGGTGGGCAGCTACATGAAGCGGTTCTGCACGGTGCTTTGGGGGGTGTTCGGACTGGCGGCCATCGTGCTGTACGCCGGGCACATCGAGGATTCCGACCTGGTGTGGGGCTATGCCACGCGCGACCTGCTGGGGCCGTTGGGCCTCGGGCTGGTCGGGCTGATGATCGCCTGCCTCATGGCGGCCTTGATGTCGACGGCCGACTGCCTGATGCTCACCTCCGCCTCGCTGTTGACGCACAACCTGTACCGGCCGCTGGTGCCGGGGCGCAGCCCGCGGCACTACGTGTGGGCGGGGCGGGTACTGGGCGGGGCGATGCTGGCGGGCTCGGCCTGGATTGCCCTGCAGTTCGACACGAT
>SKJM01000519.1 GCA_007122045.1 Planctomycetales bacterium
GCCGCCTCGACGAACTTCAGCCCGCCGTACTTGTGGAACGGGATGCCCCGGTGCGCCAGTTCCGCTTCGAGCATGATGCTGTGGTGCGAGGCGCGGAACAAGACGGCCTGGCGCCGCAGGGCGACGCCCGCCTCGCGGTGGGTGAGAATCTGCCGGACCACCCACTGCGTCTGGTCGTCTTCATCGTCGCACAGGACCAGGCCCGGCTGCTCCCCCTCGCGGCGCTCCGACCACAGGTTCTTCGTGTACCGCTCCTTGGCCAGCGCGATGACGGCGTTGGTCGCTTCGAGGATCGGCTGGCTGCTGCGGTAGTTCTGCTCGAGGGTCATCACGGTGGTGGCCGGGTACCGCTTGGGCAGATCGAGGATGTTCCGGACCGTGGCGGCGCGGAAGGCGTAGATCGACTGGGCGTCGTCGCCCACCACGGTGAGCCCTTGACCGGTCGGGCAGAGCCGGTAGATGATCTCGGCCTGGAGGGTGTTGGTGTCCTGGTATTCGTCGACGAGGATGCAGTCGAACATCCCGCGGATGCGTTCGCCCGCGGCGTCGTCGTCGAGCAGGGCGTGCCAGTACAGGAGCAGGTCGTCGTAGTCGAGCACGCCGCCGGCCTCCTTCCGGTCGACGTAGGCGTCGAAGAGGCGTTTGAGTTCGTCCTTCCATGGCTCGCACCAGGGGAAATGGTTTTGCAGGACTTGCTGCAGCGGCTGGCGGGCGTTCACGCATCGGCTGTAGAGGGCCATGCAGGTGCCCTTGTGGGGGAAGCGCCGGTCGGTCTTCGCCAGGCCGAGTTCCGTTCGCACGACGTTGAGCAGGTCCTCCGAGTCGGTGCGGTCGTGGATGGAAAAGCCGGGCGGCAGTCCGATGGCCTTGCCGAATTGGCGGAGCAGGCGGGTGGCGATGGCGTGAAAGGTGCCTCCCCAAACGCGGGTGCCCCGCATAGCACCATGCCCGGCTTCCCGCGAGGCCCCATCTTGTTCGGCCTTGGCAAGGTGGCGGAGGATGCCGTCGACGCGGTGGAGCATTTCGGCGGCTGCCCGGCGGGTGAACGTGAGCAGGAGGACCCGATCGGGCTGGGCGCCTTGGGCAATCAGCCAGGCCACGCGGCGGACGAGGGTAGCCGTCTTGCCGGTGCCGGCCCCGGCGACGATGAGCAACGGGGCGCGGCCGTGGGTGGCGGCGGCGCGTTGCTGGGGGTTGAGCCGGGCGAGGACGTGATCGATGACGGTTGGTGGGGGCATCGCCGATACCGGCTTCCCGGGTACGCGGGTGTGTGATATTTTGATTTTGACCTGGATGATCGACCAGCGTTCGTCGTTCCGCGTAACGGCGGAACTACGGAATGTGATGATTTATCGGTTAGGCGGGGGTCCAGGAAAAGGAAGCCCACGCCGTCCCTTTGCCCAAACGCCGAATTCAGCAGGGTTTGTGCGTCCTTCCCAGCCGCCCGGCAGGCACTAGCCCGATCTGGTGGGCGCATCCTGCTTTCATCCATTGTCGCACGAAAGGGGCGGACCGCCAAGGGACCGAGCCGGGTAGCTCCATTGGCCTATGGCCGCGCCCCGGGGGGCAGATTCGCGCCGGGGGGGACGATTGAGGGCTCGACAGGCGGGCGGCGTTCGGGTATGCTGTCAGGTATCCCTGGACGCGCCGCCGACCCCGCCCCGGCCGCACCGGTACCACCTTCCACGATCCCACCAACCATCATGATCCCACCCGCAACACGCATGATCCGCAAAGAAACCAGCGAGGGCATCGGCTACAGCGTTGTTGAGCTTGGCCAGGTCCGTCACGTGTTCGCCAGTGCCGTTCCCCGGGGCGGCGGCGACTTCGAGCAGCAGATCCGTGACGCCTTGACGACCATCGAGGACGTCGTCGGCGAGGAGGGGACCCGCGGCTCGATTGTGCAGCAAGCCGTCTTCCTGCGCGACATCGAGCAAACGGAAACATGCCGGGCCATCATCAAGGAATTCTACGGTTCCGAACTGCCGGCGACCAGCTACATTCCCCAGGCGCCGTGCAACAACAAGCTCGTTTCCATCGAGGCGCTGGGCGTGGGGCGTGGGTTCGACGGCGTCGAAATCCGGCGCCTTTCCGAGCAAATGGTCGTGACCGGCCATGACGGCACCGAATGGGTGCACTTGGCGAACATCACGCCGCGCACCGAGGCCACGTCGGTGTACGAGCGGGCGCTCGACGTGTTCGAGCAGATGGCGGCCGGGCTGGCCGAATACGGCTATTCCTTCAACCAGGTCATTCGCACCTGGTTGTACCTCGGCGACATCGTCGGCCCCGAGGCCGATACGCAACGCTACAAGGAACTCAACCGGGCGCGCACCGACTTCTTCCGCAACTGCCGGTTCGGCGGGGCCTTGCTGCCGGACGGTTGGCAAGACGCCGTGTACCCGGCCAGTACGGGCATCGGTTCCGACGGGCGCGACTTCATGGCCAGTTGCGTCGCCTTGGTCACCGACCGGCCCGACGTGAAGCTGGTTCCGCTGGAGAACCCGATGCAGGTTTCGGCGTTCGACTACGGCCGGCAGTACAGCCCCAAGAGCCCGAAGTTCGCCCGGGCCATGGCGGTGGCCGCGGGCGACGCGGCCAGCACCTTTGTCTCCGGCACGGCGAGCATCACCAACTCGGAAACGCAGCACGTGGGCGACGTGGCGGCGCAGACCGCGCAGACGCTCGACAATATCGAGGCCCTGATCGGGGAGGCCAACTTCGACCAACACGGCATGCCGGGGCTGGGCGCCACCCTGGACGACCTGGCCCTGGTCCGCGTGTACATCAAGCGGCAGGACGATTACCTCCGCGCCCGGGCCGTCTGTGAGCAGCGCTTGGGCGAAGTGCCGATCATCTACGCCGTGGCCGACGTCTGCCGGCCGGAACTGCTGGTCGAGATCGAAGGCATCGCCTTCTCGCAACGGGCGTAGCACGTTGCCGCCGGCGGGTTCGGCCGGTAGAATACCCTATCCTTGTGGGCCGGGCGTTCGTTCTTCAGGCATACTCCGCAAGCGGATGGTGGCATTTGGCCACGAAGAGGTACCCTATGGCGTGGCAGTACAGCGAGAAAACCAAGCAACTTTTCATGGATGCCGTCCATGGCAAGCCGGGCACCCACCTCGGTGAACTGGAAGATCCCGACGGCTTCGGCGAACATGGGTCCATCGCGTGCGGCGACGCCATGCGGTTCACGTTCAAAGTGCACCGGCACCCGACCGACCCCACCGGCGACGTCATCACCGAGGCCCGATACCTGACGTTCGGGTGCACATCGGCCATTGCCGCTTCCGAGGCCCTTTGTACCCTCATCGAGCAGGGCGGCTACACCCCCGTCGGCGCCTTGAAAGTCAGCAATCGCGACATCGTCGAGTTCCTTGGCGGGCTGCCGGAGCAGAAGATCCACTGCTCGGTGATGGGCGCCGAGGCGCTGGAAGCGGCGGTGTTCAACTGGGCGCAGCGCCGCGGTGTGAACCTTGAGGCCCTCGGCGTCGACCTGCACATGGACGAGCAGGACGAAGGGCGCATCGTGTGCAAGTGCTTCTCGCTGTCGGAACCGTATATCAAGCGCAAGATCCGAGAGCTGGGGTTGCGGACCATTCCCGAAATCACCCATGCGATCAAGGCGGGCGGGGCTTGCATGTCGTGCCACCACGCGCCCGGGGGGCTGCAAGACATGCTCGACGAGGTGTGGCAGGCCGCCGATCAGGCGGGGCAAGCCCCGGCCCAAGTGTCGACGCTCATCTCCTTTGCGCCGTTGGACGGGGCCGGCGCGGCCGAGACCCCCTCGACCGGCGCCCCCTCGGGCGAGGCGAACATTTCCCCCTATCAGTTCTCCAAAAAAGTCGAACACGCCGTCAGTGAGTATATCCGCCCCATGCTTCAAAGCGATGGCGGCGACATCGAGATCGTCGACATCAAGGACCGGCTGGTCTACTGCCGGCTGACCGGCGCCTGCAAGGGCTGCGCCAAGGCCGGCCAGACCCTGGCGCTGATGGTCGAGCAGACCCTCAAAGACACCGTCGACGAACGCATCCGCGTCATCGCCGTTTGAACTCCCATGACCCAAATTGTCTACGCCGACAACAACGCCACCACGCCCATTGCCCCGGAGGTGTTCGAGGCGATGGCGCCTTACCTGACCGGCGAGTACTTCAATCCGAGTTCCATGTACGAGCCCGCCCGGCGAGTGGCCGACGTCGTGGCCGCCGCCCGGCGGACCATCGCTCGGGCCTTCGGCAACGTCGAGCCGAAGCAGTTCCTCTTCACCAGTTGCGCCACCGAGAGCAACAACACGGCCATCTTCGGCACGGCTCGGGCGAACCCGAATCGGCGGCACGTCATCACCACCCGGGTCGAGCACCCGGCCGTGCTGGGCGTGTGCAAGGAACTCGAACGGCAGGGTTACGAGGTCACCTGGCTGGGCGTCGACCGGCAAGGGAACCTCGACGTGGCCGAGTTCATCCGCGCGCTGCGGCCCGACACGCTGCTGGTCACCGTCATGCACGCGAACAACGAGACGGGCGTGATCTTCCCCGTCGCGCAGCTCGCCCGCCTGACCAAGGAAACCGATCCGTCCATTGTCTTCCACACCGACGCCACGCAGTCGGTCGGCAAGCTGCCCATCGACCTGCACGGGGAATACCGTTACGTGGACCTGCTTTCTTTTTCCGGCCACAAGCTGCACGCGCCGAAGGGCGTCGGCGCGCTGTACATCCAGCGGGGAACCCCGTGCCGCCCGTACCTGATTGGCGGGCATCAAGAGGAGGGGCGGCGGGCCGGTACCGAAAACGTGCCCTACATCATCGGCCTGGCCAAGGCCGTGGAACTGGCCATGGCGCATCTCGACGAGGAGGCCGGACGGGTGCGCGCCCTGCGCGACCGGCTGGAGCAGGAACTGGCGGCGCGGATTTCCTGGCTGGAGGTCAACGGCGGCGGCGCGCCCCGGCTGCCAAACACGTCGAACCTCTCGTGCTACTACATCGAGGGCGAGAGCATGCTGTTCCAACTGAGCGACCGCGGCATCTGCGCCTCGAGCGGCTCGGCGTGCACCAGCGGCTCGCTCGAGCCTTCACACGTGCTCCGGGCCATCGGGGTGCCGTTCACCGCCGTCCACGGCTCGGTTCGTTTCAGTTTCAGCCGCTACAACACCGAGGACGACATCGACCACATCGTCGAGGTGTTCCCGCCGGTGGTGGCGAACCTGCGCCGGGCCTCTCCGTACTGGGACCAGGTGAAGAACGAGCCGCGGCCCGGCCCCTGGCTGGAAGCGGCCACGCAGCGGTAGGCCGGTTGCGGGGGGGCAACTCGTCAGAGCCCACGGGGAGTCCGTCAACCCACGCTCCAACTCGGCGCGTGGGGTGGGACCCTAGATGTTCGAGGTGAAACCGGGAACGGCGCACACGGGGTAGATGCCGTTTTCGTCCGGTGCGGTGGGCGGGTCCATGTCCCAGGTGCACTCGTCGGCGGCGGGCGGGAGGAAGTAGTCCGACTGATTCGCCGCCTCCCACGTAATCTGCCGGCCGCTGTAGCAGGAAAGCTGGCCCATGATGGCCGCCATCGTGCTGCGGGTCATGTAATCGCCGCAGTGGAGCGGCTCGCCCGCCCGGAGCGACGCGAAGAACTCGGTCTGCTCCTGTTGGTGAGGGTTCGGGTTCGGGCCCTGGTAGTGCCACGCATTCTCGCCGGTGATCCGCCCGGCCATCGGAAAGGCGATGCCCTTGCTGCCCAGCACGATACTGGAGTACTCGCCGTAGCAGTTCAGCGCCGTGCGGCAGTGGGCGTACAAGCGCACGCCGTTGGCGTAATGGTAGACGACCGAGTGGTGGTCGAACACGTCGCCCAGCAGGTTCTGCGCCCCGGAGCGGCCGCCGAGGCCGTGGCAGCGCAGGGGCGCGGCCTCCCGGAGGGCCCAGGTGGCGCGATCGAGGTTGTGCACCAGCGATTGGGTGACGTCGTCGCCGCACAGCCAGGAGAAGCGATACTGGTTGCCGTATTGGATTTCGAGTTCCCGCATGCCTTGCGGGCGAACCGTGTTGCCGTAGGGCCCGCGGAGGAAGTTTTCCTCGATCGCCACGATTTCGCCGATCTGCCCGTCGTGAATTCGCCGCACCGTTTCGCGGATATTGGCCTGGAAGCGGCTGTGCAGGCCGGAGAGGACGCCCAACCCCTTCGCCTTTGCCTGCCGGCAGGCCTTGGCGGCCAGGTGGATGCCGGCCGGGTCGATGGCGTGGGGCTTCTCGACGAACACGTGTTTGCCGGCCTCGATGGCGGAGGCCATTTGCATCGGGTGGAACTTCGCCGCGTTGGCGATGAGCACGACGTCCGACGCCTCGACCACGCCCTTGTACCCGTCCAGGCCGACGAAGCAGTGGTCGTCGTCGACGGCCATCTGCTTGGGGTTCTGCTTCTCCAGCGCCCGGCGGCGGCTTTCGACGCGGCTGGCGAACACGTCGGCCATGGCCACCAGGCGCACGCCGGGGTCGGCGTGCATGGCCTGGGCCGCGGCGCCGGTACCCCGCCCGCCGCACCCGACCAACCCGACGCGGATGACGTCGCTGCCGGCGGCGTGGGCCGCC